>CAZREZ010000554.1:0-1959 GCA_964599115.1 uncultured Bacteroidales bacterium | reverse complement strand
AATATCGCTGGCTTTTTTATTTAAGCTAAACAAATTAATCGTAATTGTTGCTGCTAACATAAGCATTCCTCCAATGATACCTTTAATTTTATATTTGAGTTATATTACAGGAGGTTTAATCTTGAATAATGCAGGCGGCAACAATATTGAATTTTCGGGGATTACTCTTGAATTTGTGAAAGATAATTTAATACAATATATTGTCGGTAGTATTTTTTTCGGAATAATATCATCATTTAGCTTCGGTCTTTTTACTTTTATTTTTTTGAAAGTATTTCGGAAAAAACGAATAATAAAATACTAGAACATAGATTTGCATATTAATTAAAAAAAAATTATTATTAAATGTCACAACTATTTGTTTTATTATATAATTATTTTAAAAGCCATCGCATATTTTTTATTTCCGTAATAATGGCTGTTATTATACTTGCCGGTTATTTTTCATCAAAAATTTCATTTGAGGAGGATATTTCAAAAATGTTGCCTGTTGACAAAAATGCCGGCAACATAAACTTAATTACTCAAAATTCTGCATTCTCAGATAAATTGATAATTAATGTTTTTTTATCCGATAAAAACGCAACGCCTGCACCAGAAAAATTAATTGCTTTCACTAATGAACTGACAGATACTTTACAAAACGAATTTTTCTCACCTTTTATTAAAGAAATCCGTTATAAAATATCCGATAACTTAATGAATGAAGCTTATTCAATTATATATGAAAACCTGCCTGTTTTTATAAATGAAAATGATTATAAAAAAATTGATTCATTGATCACAGAACAAGCAGTCACCTCTTCATTTAAAAAGAACTATAAAACATTAATATCACCTGCAAGTATTGCATTAAAAAAATTCATAATCAACGATCCCGTTGGCATTAATGCAATAGCTTTAAAGAAATTACAATCGCTTCAATTTGATGGAAATTATGAAATTTATAACGGATACATTTTTGCACGGGATAAAAGAAATTTACTGTTATTTCTAACAACATCAAATCCTGTAAACGAAACTTCAAAAAATACGGTTTTTTTGGAGGGGCTTGACAAAGTTTTAAAAAATATAACAACCGAAACCGGTCATACTGTCGGGGTTGAATATTTTGGTGCTCTTGCTGTTTCAGTAGGAAATGCTGATATTATAAAAAAAGATATAATACTAACAGTTACGATTGCATTAATTATTTTAATGCTTCTTATCAGCTTATTCTTCAAGAGGGTAAGCGTTTTTTTATTCATCTTTCTACCGGCAATATTCGGTGGGAGTGTTGCTTTGGCTCTTTTGTTTTTAATAAAATCCCAAATATCTCTCATTGCATTGAGTATTGGAGCGGTTTTACTTGGAATTACAGTTGATTATTCCTTGCATATTTTCACTCATTTCCGACAAAAGAGGACGGTTACAAAAACAATTAAGGATGTTTCCCTGCCGATTGTTATGAGCAGCATAACAACTGCATCTGCATTTATGTGCCTTATGTTTGTTAGTTCTGAAACTCTGCATGAATTAGGACTTTTTGCTGCATTAAGTGTGATAACTGCTGCTATTTTTTCTTTGATCGTTTTGCCACATTTATTGAAAACCCCGAAATACAAAATGAAACAGGGTAATGATTTTAAAAACAACACCTTTTTAGAAAAATTTACTTCATACAGGTTTGATAAAAATTATATCGTTATTTCAATTATTGTAATTCTCTCAATTGTTTTTCTGTTTACTTCAAAATACGTAGGTTTTGAATGTGATATGGAAAAAATGAGCTATGTATCTGATAAATTGACTCAGGCTGAAGAAAACCTTGATAAGATAAACAATTATAAACTCCGCTCGGTTTACCTTGCCTGTACAGGTAAAAATTTGAATCAGGCATTAATAAATAATGAAAAAAATCAAAAAATAATTATAAAATTATTAAATCAAAATATTATCAAAAAATATACCTCGGTAAGT
>CAZREZ010000553.1:0-1969 GCA_964599115.1 uncultured Bacteroidales bacterium | reverse complement strand
CCTTGTATAAATTTCATGTTTTAAAGATACTCAATTTATAAAAAGTATCTGATTTAAGAACAATAAAATTATTAACAAAATGGTGTTAGGTTTTTAGACAGTCTGACGGATGGCGGTATGGCCAGTAAGGGATTGCGGGCATGTCAATCTATCAGGATACACTAAAATTGATGCGGGTGATGAGCTTCGCAAACCACTATAACCCTTATTATGCACTGTGCTTTATTTTTCTATTATAATTTTTTTCCTGATTCTTTGTTGATTTGTTACAATTTCAATTATATATAATCCACGGTCAAGTTTAGAAACGTTTATATTATTATTCAAAGGGACCTGGTGTAATACCTTTTGTCCGAGTTTATTGTAAATAACAATATCCCTGATGCATCTTCCATTAATATTTGAGATTGTTAGTTCATTTACAATAGGATTTGGGTAAACAGCAAATTCAGACTCTACATTATATCCTGATACATTTACAAGGCAAGCCTCTTCAACTTCTTCTTTACTGTCACATCCGATATAATTATAATATATTTCTGTTGCACCGTTTGGATTACCTAAATAGTCGCAAACGCTTTGTACATTGCATACACATAATATCGTATTAAATACTATATAAAGGTTCTCAATTGAATTATGTGAGATATTGTCTAAGCCTTCAAGGCTAGATAAGGAATTATTCCCCATTATCTTTAAGTCGCCCGAAATTGATGTAACATTCATTAAATTATCAATTGTTTCAAGGGCTGGATTATAGCTTACATCCATCCTGCCTCCTATTGAGCTTACACTTTCCAGACCATTCAGGCTTATTAAATTTTCATTATAGTTTATAGTCATGTCAACGGGAATTGCAGTAAGCTTATTAAGGGCAGATAAGTTTAACAATGCATCGTTGTTATGTATTGATAGGTCTTCACCAATTGAGGATAAAGAGCTTAAGGCATTCAGGTTTTCCAATAATGGACAATCTCCAATATATAAAGTGCCATCTATTGTTTCTAAGTTTTCTAAGCCCGTCAGGCTTTCAAGCTTACTATTATCACTAATGAAGAGAGTGCCGAGAATATTTATAAAGAAATCCAGCCCTTCTAGGGATCTTAAATTGCTATTTAGAAAAATATTGACTGATCCACCGACATAAGTCAGGTTGTTTAATCCTGAAAAATCACTAATACTGTCTGAATCTCCAAATGTAAAGCTACTTCCAATGGTTGATAGTGAATTCAATCCTGAGATATCTCCAAGTACTGGATTCCTGATTATTTGAAGGATCCCTGAAATGCTAGTCAAATTTTCCAAACCATTTAAATTGATCAAGGATAAATTCCAATCAATGATTAGGTCTCCATTGATTGACATTATTTGATTTAGACCAGCTAAACTGTTCAAATAATAACATTGATAAATTGTAAAAGACCCTCCAATGGAACTAAGTACATTCAGACCATTCAAATTTGTAATACTAGGGCCTCCATTTATGACAACATCACCTTCAATTTCTGTACAACCAGGGTAATTAGTTTGAAAGTTATCGATTTCGCTCTGGTAACTAAAAATAATACCATTTGGTAAACATCCTTGTGATAATATAGTATCCGAAATAGTAAGGAATAATATAATTATCAAGAAAAGCTTTTTCATGTTTTTTTTGTTTCTTTTGAGGTTATATATTTAAGTCATCTAATTATTTTGCCTTTTGTCTTAGCATAGTGCATAACCGGTTTGCGGCTATGGTGCGTGCCGTATTTTTACTACTATTTTTCTTGATTTGCACCATCTTTAAATATTAAGTTTATCCTTCTTAATTTGCACTACCTGCAGCATGAACTATGAGCAGCTGTTTCCTTGTATATTTTTTATATCGATCTTCTTGTCAAGTCTCTTGCCGAATGGTGTATGGTTAATATGTCAATTTGATTTTCAGAAACAATCTTGTATATAATTCTGTAATTTCCTTCTATTA
>CAZREZ010000552.1:0-1975 GCA_964599115.1 uncultured Bacteroidales bacterium | reverse complement strand
TAAATTATAAGCTACCAAGTAAATGTCTCAAATTGGGAAATATTTTCCGAAATACAGAAAATAACAAAAGGATTGAACTTAAAAATGATAAGATAAAAAAACTATCCATTATTTGGACAGCTTTATTATAAATGTTTACAGCTTAAATAACTGTTTCGAATTTAGATTTTAGATTTTGCCAGAACAGGGAATTTTAGCTGAGCTAAATAAAAACAACCGAAGAACAAACCATTATAAAACAGTGTTCCAAAAACATTATTTAAAAAGAATGAAATCCCGTAAGTACCATTATTAAAGAATGCTAAACCAGCAGTGTAGCTTTCCATTAAACCAATAAAGTTTTGCGGGTAAATCGGATTGCCTAACCAGGCTGCAAAATTTGTTATCACGAAGAATATTATTGATGAACTTAATGATGCCATTATAACAGAACTAACTTTTACACGGTTTCTCAGATAAAAACCTAAAACAACAATAATTGCAAAACTTGCATAAACTGCAATCATATTATTGTGAAAACCGATAATAAGATCGCTTAAAAACAAAGCAGCTATCGGAACTATAAATGCCAGGTATTTCTTTCCGAAATATGTTCCTCCGAAAAGAGCAATAGCTGCAATAGGAGTAAAGTTAGGCCAATGTGGTATTAGTCGCATGAAAGCACCAACAATAATTACCGATATAATAAATATGAACCTTGGAGAAATTGTTTTATTATTCATAATAAATAGATTTAAATTAATTGGACAAATATATAAAAATCATTTTAATAATGTGATATTTTAATTTATTTTTTCACATATAAATACTATCAAACTATTACGTAATAAAAACCTTAGCTTTAACCTTAGCCTTAGCATCAGCCTAAAACAATATATCAAAGAGCTAAAATATAACAAATTATATGTTAGTTCATCCTGAATCAGTCTTCAGCAAAAACATTTTTCCTTACGACCGTTGATTTTTAATAGGCCGATAGTTAAAATACCCCCCTGACATTTTAGAATTCTTTTAGAATCTCTTGCTGCAATAAAAAGCGAAAGACTTATGTTAAGCAATCCTTAAGAGAGATTAATGGTTAATTTTTGAAACATGCAAAAAACATAAGAAAAATTAATACTTTTGCCAAAGAATAATTAATATAAATACTATGAAAAAAATTAATGTCTTATTTATAAGTTTACTGATAATGAACATATTTTCATGCAACCTGGTAAAAGAAAAAGTTGATCTTATTGTATTAAATACAAAAGTTTATACTGTTGATAAAGATTTTTCAATAGCAAAAAGTTTTGCGGTTAAAAATGGGAAATTCTTTGATGTAGGAACAGATAAAGAAATTCTAAATAAATATAGTGCTCCTATTATATATAATGCTATAGGAAAAACAATATATCCCGGCTTTATTGACGGTCATTGTCATTTTTATAATTATGGACTTGGCTTACAACGAAATGCAGGATTGACAGGTACTAAATCATTTGAAGAAGTTTTAGAGGTTATAAAAAAGTTTCATAAAAAATATCCATCGGAATGGATAACCGGAAGGGGCTGGGACCAAAATGATTGGGATAATAAAGAATTTCCGGATAAAAATGAATTGGACAAATTATTTCCAAACAATCCTGTTTTGTTAACAAGAGTGGACGGACATGCTGCTCTGGTTAATATTGATGCACTGAAAAGAGCTGGAATAACCGGCAAAACCAAAGTTGAAGGAGGTAAGATAAAATTAAAAGATGGCAAACCTACAGGTATTTTAATTGACAATGCTATTGATTTGGTTAGTGAAATTATTCCCCAACCGGATAAAAATGAGCAAATCAATGCTTTGATTAAAGCACAGGATAATTGTTTCTCAGTTGGTTTGACTTCAATTGTAGATGCACATCTCGATAAAGAAATTGTTGAACTTATTGATTCGCTTCATAAATGCGGTGATCTAAAAATCAGGATGTATACAATGCTAAGCTCA
>CAZREZ010000551.1:0-1977 GCA_964599115.1 uncultured Bacteroidales bacterium | reverse complement strand
AAATTCAGTCTTTTATAAATTTTTTCGTAACCATTCACGGCATAAATCTAAAGTACAATTGAACAATGAAACAATTGAACAATTTATTTATTAACTCTGCGAACGATTACATTTTTTCTTAATAAATCAACTGCTTCCTGTATTGCGGAAGCAATTCCTCAAACTTTTTAACTGTCTGCTCCAGCGATAAATATGAATTACCACCTGCAGCATTCTTATGTCCACCACCTTCAAAGTGTTTTTTGGCAAATTCATTAACTAAAAATTCTCCTTTTGACCGAAATGATAATCTTATTAATTTTTTTCTTTCAATAAAAATAACTGCAAAATTGACGTTTTTAATAGAAAGTGCGTAATTTACAACATCTTCGGTATCACCAACCTGATAATTGAATTTTTTTAAATCATCAATCGACAAATAAATATATGCAGTGTGAAATTCGTCAAGTACTTTTAATTTTTCGCTTAAACAGTATCCAAGTAGTCTTAAACGGTTTTCAGAAAAAGTATCATAAACCAATCTGTGAATATGCTCACAATCAACACCCAATTTTATTAATTCGGCAATAATCAGATATGTTTTTTCATAGTTGCATAAATAACTGAATGATCCTGTATCAGTAACAATTCCAACATAAATACATTCTGCTATTGACTTGTTTATAAGATGTTTTTCTCCTAAATCAACAATAAAATCATATACCAATTCCGATGCGGATGAAGTTTTAACTGTTGAAATAATATAATCAAAATTATCTTCCGATGGTGTATGGTGGTCAATTAAAATCTTTATTGCACCTGAATTTTTTAATGGCTCCGAAAACTTCTCCGCCCGTTGAATTGAGTTAAAATCCAGACAAAAAACAATATCAGCATTATTTAATAATTCCAGTGCCTTTTCCTGTTGATGTTCATAAATTAAAATTTTATCAGAGTTGGGCATCCATGCTAAAAATGCAGGGTATTCATTAGGCGTTATCACACTAATATTATGATTCTTTTGTAATAAAAAATTATACATTGCCAAAGAAGAACCAATTGCATCCCCATCAGGATTAAGATGAGAAGTAATTATTATGTTTGCTTGTTTGTTAAGAAGTTCCTTAACTTTTGAAAATTTAATGGGTGCCAATTTTTTGCCTTATTTTTAAATAAATTGTGTTAATTGTTAATGTGTTATCGTGTTATTTCCACTTTTGTTAATTTTAAATTTTAAACTTGACTTAAAACTTACAATTTAGCAAAAGTATTAATAAAATTCACAAAATATTCAAACGAAATAAATAAAATATTATTTTTGGGCAAATTTATCCTGATTAATTAAACCAATATTTATTTAAGATATGGCAGAAAACAGAACATTTACAATGATTAAGCCCATGGCAGTAAAAAATGGATTAATAGGACCTATAATTAACAAAATTCATGAAGGTAGATTTAGGATTGTTGCCATGAAATTTTTAAAGTTATCACTTGAACAAGCACAGGAATTTTACTCAGTTCATAAAGGAAAATCATTTTATGATGACCTTTGTATATTTATGTCGTCTGGACCTATTGTTGCAGCTATACTCGAAAAAGAAAATGCTATTGAAGCATACAGAGAGCTTATAGGAGCAACTAATCCAGAAGAAGCAGCTGAAGGTACTATAAGAAACTTATATGCAACCTCAGTACAAAAAAATGCTGTTCACGGTTCTGATTCTGATGAAAATGCAATAATTGAAAGTAATTTCTTCTTTTCGGAATTTGAAAGATTTTGATTAAGATTAAGTTACGGATTACGAATTAGGATACTTTTTACTCCATACTCATCACTGCCACTGCCACTACTCAGGGATATATTGTCTGAATGAATCATCTTTATAAAACACAATAATTTTCTCAATCTCTTTCTTATCTTCATTTTTAGAAGCAATTTTTTGTTTATTTTGTAAAGTTGAGGTTGTAGATTCAGCATTTTTTATTTCTTCTGCA
>CAZREZ010000550.1:0-1978 GCA_964599115.1 uncultured Bacteroidales bacterium | reverse complement strand
CTTGTATATTGTATTATCTGAATTTTATTCTTAAGTAAGTATTTCGGTTAACGGTCTAGTGTATGTGGCGTTGGGCATTTCATAGCACTTCACTTTCAACCCGCTTATATGTTTTTTAATGTAATCACCTTCAAATTTACCACTTACTGCCCAATGACATATGACACATTGTTAGCGTTTCGTGCATTATTCCATTTCCCTACAAAGATTTTGTATATTTAAGTTTCAGTCTGCTTTTATTTTTATATTCGATAAAATCATACTTCCAGTCAGAAGAAACAAGTTTGTTATGAATAGGATTTTCAACTACATTTTCATTGACCTTCATGATATGAATAGCCTGCCCGTTTGGTTTTACAACTCTCTCAATTTCCTGAAGCTCTTTGTCAATATCCCATCCAATTGCATTAGAAGTAAATAAAATGTCAAGCGAATTGTCTGGGAATGGAATTGAATCCAGAAATCCATCAATTGCAAAAACATTTCCGTATTTCTCTCTGTTGGCTTTTCCACGAATGAAGTTACGAAAACTTGTAATGGGTTCAATTGCAAAAACTGTTTTTGCATTTTTTGCCAACAGAAAAGCTAACATACCTGAACCGGCACCAACATCAGCAACAACTTTACCTTTAAGCGATTCTTTGGTAATTATCTCATCAATTTCCCATGAGAAATTTACCTTATCGTCATATATTTCCGGGTACTTGTTATAAACTATAAGGTCAGCAATTTCCCATAATAATTCCTGACTGAGTTCATCTATAGCTTTTTTATCACTTATCTCTTCATTTTTTTTCAATATTTCGCTTATGAATCCCACTATAGCAGTGTTTTTTGATATTAAAAACCGTTGAATAAACGGATTTGCACGTAGCAATACAGAAAATTCTTTATCCGGTACACGTTCGGGCAGGTATTTAATTTGGAAAGTTTCCAAATGAAATAAATCCTCAACGTTAAGGGTAATATCTGGGAATAGTTCTCTAAGCATTTTTGAATACTTCATTATACTATCAATTATGTTGTTAAATATTTCAAGAATTGATTGTTTTCGATTATGCGTTCAGCCAATTCAACATAGTATCAAAAGCAAGCCCAATATTGCCAAACTGGCAATGGTTTTGAGCATGTTCCTCTTTGGTGAAAATCCTGTCAGTAACGGATTTAGCATTAACAAGGGCTACTACCTGTTTTTTATGCAATCTAATGGGAATAAAATGGTCTTCGTTTCCTGAAAAGAACAGGACATCTTGTTGTATTTTTTCTGCATGCATATTCTCTTCTGAAAGAGCAATAGCCATTTTAACAGAAGCTTCATGAGGTGTTTTTGATTTTGTAATATGCATTTGTTGGCTGATTTCCCATTTCATCCTGTAATTCATTTCCATTTTTTTATAAGCACTCTTATTGAATAGATTTTCAAACTTCATAAAAAACTTAAAAGCCTGTTTTTATGAGGCTTGTGGTATCCCACCGGGGAACTATATTTACCTGTGCTATTCATATTTCGTAGTTTTAAATAGTACTCCCCCGCAAACAATCAAAAGAATTGCTATACCATAAAACAAGGAGTGCATTAAGGGAGAAAACAGATTCCTGCTAAAGATTATTTCGGCAGTGAGCCAACCAATCAATATACACCCCTGCAATACTATAAATACTGCATATTTTTTGATTTTTATAATGGTAACTGCTGCTATGAATAAGGGTAAGAGTCCATTCATAATGAAAAGTACAATTCCGGGAATTAAAAAGTTACGAAATGGAGTTCCCTCAAGCAATTCAACTGTCCATTGAAAGTTTTTACCATCTGGTTCCGAGATTAACATCCACCCCCCAGACACTCCTCCAATTCCGAGAATAATCAGCAGTATTACTGCAAATATTCTTAGTTTATTTTTCATTATTTAGCGGTTTGGATAATATTCTTTTAAATAGGCCGATAATTTATCGAAGTTAGGGGTTTTAATGTTCGATT
>CAZREZ010000549.1:0-1988 GCA_964599115.1 uncultured Bacteroidales bacterium | reverse complement strand
TATTGCTTATGATTTTGACGGTACGCTGGCGCCAGGAAATATGCAGGAACATTCGTTTATCCCAAAACTGGGTATTGATAATGGGGATTTTTGGAGCGAATCTAATGAAAGGGCGGAGGAGAATGATATGGATGAGATTCTTGCATACATGCAGTTGATGTTGGAAAAGGCGAAAAAAAAGCAAATCCCGATAACAAAAAAAGCTTTTTCAGACCATGGTAAAGAAATTATTTTTTTCAAAGGTGTTGGATCATGGTTTAACAGGATCAATAAGTATGCAAAGGACAATAATGTTATTATTGAGCATAATATAATTTCTTCAGGATTAAGGGATATTATCAAAGGAACAAAAATTTCGAAGCATTTTAAAAATATTTTTGCCTCAGGTTATGTATATAATTCAGATGATATTGCTGAATGGCCGGCTCTCGCAATAAACTATACCAACAAAACTCAATTCCTTTTCAGAATAAATAAAGGAATTAACAATTCATACGATAATTCAACCATAAATAAATTTGTTACAATGGACCAAAGGCCTGTGCCTTTCTCACGTATGATTTACATTGGCGATGGAGAAACCGATGTGCCTGCAATGAAAATGATCAAATATCAGAGTGGTACTGCCATTGCCGTTTACGACCCCAATAAAATAAAGAAAAAAGACAAACTCTCACCCAAACAAATTTGTGAAAAACTGATTGAACAAAAACGTGCAGATTTTATTGCACCTGCTGATTATTCGGAAAATTCCAAACTTGATCAGATTATCAAAACCCTGATAAATAAAATTATTGAAGAAGAAAATCTTAAAAACCTGTGTGGTCGCGAAAATATGAACAGTGTGTAAAATGTGGGACTTCTGATATTAAGCATGTTGCAAAAGGATTGTGTAGAAAATGTTACACGCTAAATACTGAAGCAGAACACAAAAAACATCAAAGACATAAAAGGGGAGTTGCAGATAACTTTTTGACCAAGGAGAAGCTATATGAGCTTTATATAGAAAAAGGAATGTCATTAACTGATATCGGAAAATTTGCTGGTTGTACGAGGGTAAATGTGCATTACAAATTGAAGAAATTTGGAATTGATGCCAGATCAAAAACTGAAGCACGAACTATAGCGTTAGACAAAGGGAAAATTAAAACAATGCGAGTTGATGAATTTGGAAATGAACAGGAAGTCGTTTACAAAAAAATTAGATATAACGAAAATTTCTTCAAGGAATGGTCGGCTGAAATGGCATATGTATTGGGTCTTATTTATACAGATGGAAATTTGTACGTTCGTAAAGATAAATCTGGGTATGAATTGGGGATTTTATCTTTTGCTCAAAAAGACAAAGAACTTGTAGAGAAGTTTTTGAAGTTGATGGACTGTGATGCAACAATTCGATTTAAAGAAAGGCGTGAATTTGCAAAAACAACTGCAGGTGAATTATATTATTTCAGTATTGGGAGTAATGATATTGCAAAAGATTTGCTCAAGCTTGGCTTAACACCAAATAAGAGTTTAGATATGGTTTTCCCAGAAATACCTGATAAATTCATGAGACATTTTATAAGAGGTTTATTTGATGGAGATGGTTCAGTTTATTTAGAATCCCGTAAATCAATTCGAGTAAAATTACTTTCAGGTTCAAAAGGATTTATTAAATCATTAAATAGACTGTTAGTAGGTAATGGTTTTTCAGATAGATTTATAAGTGGAGGGACTCCAAGCACACCAAGTGCTTATTTTAGCGGCAAATGTTACTCACAAATCTAAATAGTTAGTACTTAACATAATATTTTAATAAGCTTGGATATTTTCAAAAAGAATATTTGTCGTATAATAAATATTATGTTAAATAGCCTATTCATCAATAAAGGAGAGCATTATTATAAACACTCTCCTATTTATTTTTTTATTTTTAATTTAGAATTCTTAAATCTTAAATCTAAAATCTTAATACTTAATTCCTATCTATTGTTGTTTCAACTTTT
>CAZREZ010000548.1:0-1998 GCA_964599115.1 uncultured Bacteroidales bacterium | reverse complement strand
GATCAACAACAAACAATAGTAACCCATCATTATTTGTAATTTTCTTGATTTTTACATTATTAATAAGTGGTTGTGCAGAAAAAACATACAAGATGGTTTATCCCACCTTGAGTGATGGCAAATACGACAGCGAATTTCCATATAAAAATTGTTCCGGACAGTTGGAAGAAATATCAAAGTCAGTAAAAAAAATTAATAGTCTTGTGTTTTACAAAACAAATTATTTATCAGTAGAAAGTAAAATACAAAAGAAAAACTTAACACCGGATACTTTAGAAAATAATACAATTAGAACAGATGCTACAAATGAATCTGTATCGGGAACAGCAACAGTAATATTTTACGACAAACAACGCATTGCATTACTTACATGTGCACATATAATTGATTTTCCTGATACAATTATCTCTTACTTTGAAAATAATAATCAAACTGATAAATATATTCAAAGTATTTCCATAAAATTAAAACAACAAAATTTTGTACAAGGAATTCCAAAAGGAGAAAATTTAGAAATTTTAGCAATGGATATCAAAAATGATCTTGCTATTTTAGGGAAAACTGTTGATCAAACTTTCGAACAGGTTTCGGTATTTTCCTATCCTATTGGAAAATCAAAGAAACTTGAGTGGGGAAATTTTGTATATATTATCGGCTATCCATTAGGTTTTCAGATGATAACAAGGGGCATTGTAAGTAATCCTGATAAAATCAAATCCGGTTCATTTTTAATTGACGCGGTCTTTAATAAAGGATTTAGCGGGGGAATTGTTTTAGCAATTAAAGATGGCGTTCCTAATTTTGAATTAGTTGGAATTGCAAAATCTGCTTCTGCCAATTACGAAAATTATTTGAAACCATCTAAAGACAGTCACGAATTTTTATACAATCCAAATACTCCTTATAAAGGCGAAACTTTTGTTCACCTGAGAAAGAACATTAATTACGGAGTAACTTATTCTATTTCAACAGAAACACTTTATATTTTTTACAATAAATTTAAAAAACCATTACTTGACAAGGGTTATAATCTTGATGATTTTTTTTAATAAATTTTTTAAATTATGTTTTATTAAAGAAAATTTTTTATTTTTGACGCTTGTGAAATTTATATTTAAATCAGCATTCTGGCAAAATGAGAAATAAATTCAAAGTTGAAGAATTTGAAACTTTTGAAGATTTCAGAATATCTGCTACAAAACGGATATTTGATGTTATTTTTTCATCCATAATATTAATAATTCTCTCTCCATGTCTTTTAATCACCGCTTTACTTATTTGTATTGATTCAAAAGGTCCGGTTATTTATGTTTCCAAAAGAGTAGGTACAGGTTACGATATTTTTAATTTTTACAAATTCCGCTCAATGTACTTAGGGTCAGATAAAAAAAGATCTGAACTATCCGAATTAAATCAATATTTAATTAATAAACACAGTAAAGATACTTCCAGCAAACTAAAAGATATTTGTCCTGAGTGCAAAAAATTAGGATATCCCTGCTCCCCGTTGTTATATATTGATGGTAATCAAATATGTGAAAATCTTTATCTTCAGAAAAAGAAATTACATTCCACACAAACTACATTTTTCAAAGTTAAAAACGATCCAAGAGTAACAAGAATAGGTAAAATAATCAGAAGAACTAATTTTGATGAGTTTCCACAATTTATTAATGTACTTAAAGGAGATATGTCAATAGTTGGTAACCGCCCGCTACCTTTATACGAAGCCGAAATGCTCACAACTGATCAATGGGCTCTCAGATTTTTAGCACCTGCCGGAATTACAGGTTCGTGGCAGATTAAATTAGGGGGGAAAAATATTTTATCGGAAGAAGAAAGAAAAAACCTTGATAATCAATATGCAATTAACTCCTCTTTCTGGAGTGATATTAAAATTATTATTAAAACTATACCTGTCATTTTCCGCAAAAATGAAGTATAAAAACCAAGCCTGTTTTAAATAAAAATCCTTAAAAAATTATTCAAACTTCTTCA
>CAZREZ010000547.1:0-2006 GCA_964599115.1 uncultured Bacteroidales bacterium | reverse complement strand
CTTTTATTTCAACTCTAGCCAGGAACAATAGAAAATTATTAATTGATTTATTTGAGGAAGAAGATTTTGTGGTTGATATAAAAGAGTATTGGCACTTTGATTATGGAAATGTGAGTTGGGCAATAGAAAAAGGAGAAAATCATGCCTTCTATGGTATCATAGAAGCCAATAATGCTTAGTTGACAGCTTTTGACAGATTAGGCTGACTATATCAAATTCACTACCACCAATACCACCTATAGCAAATGGACGCATGCCGGTCATCAAGACAATGAATAGTAAAATTAAAACATATTACAATGCAACGAAGATTTGAGTAGCTTACGGCCACTTGCCATAGCTGCAAACCGTTAGTCTGTGTAAATACTCCCAAATCAGATAAATTTCAATTCACAATTAGATTATTAGAATATATACATAGTTAATGACGGAACTTGACAGATAATTTAAAAAGCTTTATATTTGTAAAAAATAAAGATTAGCATTTCAGATAAAAAAGGTAACTTTAGCAGACCAAATATGGAAGTATTAGTTAACTTTTCAGGAAAATGGTAACGGTATAAGCATTTGGCGTTCATTGGTTGAAAAGCTACTAAGTATAAAATTAAAATTCGATAAAACCAGAATGAAAAGTTAAATTTGCTCAATATATTAATAAATTTGACATATGAGTGAAATAACAAAACATATAAAAGTTGAAGAAACAATAATTCACATAACTCAACATAACGAAGAAGATTATATCAGTCTGACAGATATGTTGAAACATAAAGAAAGTGGTGGATTAATTTTCAAATGGCTGAGTAACAAGAATACTATTGAATTTCTTGGCGTTTGGGAAAGAATTTATAATCCCAATTTTAATTACACCGAATTCGGTGTAATTATGTCAGAAGCTGGTGTAAATAGGTTTACAATGTCTGTTAAACAATGGATTGAACGAACTAATGCTATCGGAATAGCGGCAAAAGCAGGCAGATACGGTGGAACTTATGCACATAAAGACATAGCATTTGAATTAGGAACATGGATAAGTCCTGAATTCAAGTTATTAGTAATAAGAGAGTTTCAGCGTTTAAAAGAAATTGAAAGTAATCAATACAATCTTGAATGGAACGTAAAAAGAATTTTAAGCAAAACAAATTATCACATTCATACTGATGCTATAAAAAATTACATTTTGCCTCAAAAGGACTATGATAAAAATAATGAATGGATAATTTACGCCGAAGAAGCAGACTTATTGAATGTTGCGTTATTTAATTGCACTGCAAAAGATTGGAGAGAAGCAAATCCCAAACTGGCGAAGTAAGGCATGAACATCAGAGATATTGCAAGTATCAATGAATTGGCAGTACTATCAAACCTTGAAACATTAAATGCTGAAATGATTGCTAATGGAAATGAAAAAAGGGACAGATATAACCGATTAAAAGAAATTTCAGCATATCAACTTTTAGTCATGAATGAAAATGATTTTATGAAAGCACTGAAAAAGTTAAATGACAGAATTTACATTGAGCAAAAGAACAAACTGAAAGAATAACCAACGAAACGCCAACAGCAAGCAAAAACCATTGGCGGTGAAGTGGTTATCTGATAAGAAATTAGTAATTTTGAAATGTAATAGTACTAATAAACTTTGTAGGTGAATCCGCCAACGATTTTTTGCTTGCGAACGTCAGGGCACAAGGCAGTAAAAAATTAAACATCGCTACTAAATTGAAGGATTTTTTGTTTTGCCAACCCGCAAAAATGAAAAAAAATAGCCGACACACAAAGCATAAGTTTGTCAGCCCATACCTGCAACCGTCCCTTCTGCTGCCAAACACATGCTTTTTTTGCCGATGCAAAGATTAACCTGAATTGATCGGTTATAAACTGATAGAAAAATTGTAATTTGGCAAGAATAAATTTTGATTATAAAAAAGAGATTATAAATATAAAATGGGTTTATTTCAAAAATCGGTTGAGAAAAAATATTTAAATGAATTAGATTCAGTTCT
>CAZREZ010000546.1:0-2010 GCA_964599115.1 uncultured Bacteroidales bacterium | reverse complement strand
TATACTGCAATAGAACCTTATACTCTTGACAAAGATATATTTACCAGACTAAATTATTTTGATTTTATAAAAGACAAAAATGCTGAAAAAATATTTTTAAGATTACACCAAAACGGCTGGAATAAAAATATTGAGACATCAAAAGATTTTTTTCTGTTAAAAATCAAATCAAAAATTGAAGGTGTTTTTTTGGAGTCTGATAAATATCACCTGGTTTATTTTGATGCCTTTGCACCTGAAGTACAACCCCAATTGTGGACAGAGCAAATATTTCAAAAGATTTATAATTCAATGAGAAACAATGGAGTGCTTGTAACTTATTCGGCAAAGGGAATGGTAAAAAGAAATATGATTTCTGTAGGTTTTAATGTTGAGAAATTACCGGGACCTAAAGGTAAAAGGGAATTTATAAGGGCGGTTAAAAAATAAATTAACTCATCCTATCCAAATAGTTTTAATATTTAAAAATTCCTTTATTCCATAGGAAGATAACTCTCTCCCATAACCTGATTTTTTGATTCCTCCGAAGGGTAGTCGCGGATCGGATTTGGTCATGCCGTTCACGAAAACAGCACCGGCTTCAATTTTTCTTGCGATTTCCTCGCCTTTTTTAATGTCTTTAGTCCAGATACTTGCACCCAGACCATACATTGTATTATTAGCAATTTTTAAAGCTTCTTCAGTGTTTTTTACCCTGATTATTACTGATAACGGTCCAAAGGTTTCTTCATCAACAACAGGCATTCCTTTTTTTACATCTGTTAAAAGTGTTGGCTGAAAGAAAAACCCTTCGCTGTTTATTCTTTTACCCCCTGTAATTAATTCAGCTCCCATTTTTATTGATTGCTGTATTTGAGTGTCAAGAGTATCCAGCAGGTTTTTTTGTGCCAAAGGGCCCATTTGTGTGTTTTCTTTCATAGGATCACCAATTATCATATTTTCCAGAATATTTTTTTGCTGCTTTGTGAATTCGTCTGCAATGCCTTCTCCAACAATAAACCTTTTTGCAGAAATACAAACCTGTCCTGCATTCAACATTCTTGATGATGTACCTGTAGCGCATGATTTATTAATTTCAGCGTCATTAAGAACAATATACGGGTCGGAGCCTCCAAGTTCCAGCACTGATTTTTTAAGATATTTACCTGCTTGAGATGCAACTTTGCTCCCTGCTTTTAAACCTCCTGTAATAGTTACTGCTTTAATATAATTATTTGAAATAACAGACTCAACAAATTCAGCACTTATCATAAGTGAACGAAAAACATTTGCCTGAAATCCTGCCTTTACAAAAATGTCTTCAATTGCCAGGGCACAACCCGGTACATTTGACGAATGTTTTAAAACGGCTGTATTTCCTGCCATCAGAGTAGGGATGCAAAAACGTAATACCTGCCAGAAAGGGAAATTCCATGGCATTATTGCGAATACAGTTCCAAGAGGTTCAAAAGTAACAAAACTCTTCTGTGCGTCTGTTGGGATATGCTCATCCTGTAATATTTTCTCAGCATTATCAGCATAATAATCACAAAGCCATGCACATTTTTCAATTTCTGCTTTTGATTCTCTAATTATCTTTCCCATCTCGCTTGTGATCAATTTTGCATAATATTCGCTTTCGTTTCTGAGAATTTTTGCAACATTCTTCATCAAGTATGACCTTTCGGAAAATGATGTGTTCTTCCATCTTTGCCATTCAGTATCAACTTCTTGAAGAATATTTTTTACTTCATTTAATGAATGTTCAGGATATTCTTTAATAAGTTTGTTGTTGTATGGATTTATGCTTTTCATGATGTTTAGCAAATATTGTTTTTATCTGTCAAATTTAATTAATTTATATTTTTTTTCAAGATTATTTTTAATAAATGCAGATTTAAGTTAATCAGGAAAATTTATTTGTTAATATATTCTAATAAAGAAGTGCTTTTATCTATGCAACCATTAAGTAATGCAATATGTCTTGATTTCATGGTGATAAAACAAGTTTGCTTGTTTCAGATAGTTAAA
>CAZREZ010000545.1:0-2045 GCA_964599115.1 uncultured Bacteroidales bacterium | reverse complement strand
TAAATTAGTAATAAGTGTTTAAAATATTCAATTTCATAATATAAAAAGTATTGCAGACATTAAATTGTTTCAATTCAAATCTTTGCGACTTTGCGTCTTTGCGTGATGAATTATTCAGGTTAGATAGTCTGTCCATAAAGTCAAAGAATTTTTAAATTAAATAGAGCTTAAATATCAACCACATACGCTCCCGAATCAAAAATCGAATAAATATTAATATTCAATTCATTAGCTTCCTTTTTCCATTTATTTACTTTCCAATAAGAATTTGACGAATCAATAATTATTTGTTTTGTGTTAAACAGCTTAACTAAATCCGAAATCTTCATTTCTGGATTGTTTGCAATTATTAAATAATCAACTTCAAACTTTTTTGTGTTGGGGCAACAATAAAATTTTTTATCAACAATAACTATTCGCTTTTCAAAAAAACTAATAAAGTTTCCTCTTTTATAAAGGGGAAATCCATCCTGATAAAAAAGAGTATCTTTTAAATTAAATTTTGCATTATGCTTCAAGCCTATGTTCCACCAGTTATTCTGAACAAAAAATAAAAATTTATCTTCTTCATTTATAAATAAAGAATCTGCCAGCAGGCAATTTTTTCTGCCATTTATAAAATCATAAACCGATGACTTATTAACATTGTAAACTATAAACTTGCGCTGATTGATATGACTATATTTTTTTACAGAAACAATTGATAATAAAACTGCAACACAAGCCAAAGCATAAAAAAGGGATAATTTTCTTTTTTGTAAAAAGAACACTATCAGACTTATCAAAATAAAATAAATTATCAACATTTCCGTAAAGCTAATTGAAATTCCTTTTACTGTTGAGAAAGGAAGATTCTCAATAATTTTTACCGATTGGTTCAAAAACCAAACCATGCCTACAAGAATTTTTGAAAAAACCAACGAAATAAAATGTACAGGGGAAAAAATCAAAACCAAAAAACCTGCATATATAATAAATCCTGATAAAGGAATAACAATCAGATTAGTGATAATAAAATAATTCGGGAACTGATGGAAATAAAGC
Source organism: uncultured Bacteroidales bacterium (assembly GCA_964599115.1). Classification (GTDB taxonomy): domain Bacteria; phylum Bacteroidota; class Bacteroidia; order Bacteroidales; family JADFUO01; genus JADFUO01. Next base: position 1,001 of record CAZREZ010000545.1, on the reverse strand, counting down.
AAGGCAATCGGGAAAGTCCCCATCTGTGCTGCAATTGAAACAGTTGTAATTGCCCACATTTTATCGCCCAACCAATTATTAATTATCCATAATTTATACATAGGCTGTTGCAACATCACGATTGCAATAACTGCTGCATAAGACAACTGAAAGCCAACATTTGTAATTATAAACGGATTGATAATTAATAATAAAAAGGCTGAAGCAGCCAGCGAATTATATATATTGGTTTGCCTGTTAAGCGATTTTCCTATGATTATAAATGAAATCATTGTTGAAGCCCGCAAAACAGAAGGCGACAAACCTGTCAGCATTGCATAAAACCATATCAGTAAAATTAAAACAACCGCCTTTATATTATTTCCATATCTGAATTTTTTTAGAAAGAATAACATACTGTTTAAAAGCAGGTAAATTATACCTACATGCAATCCTGAAACACATAAAATGTGCATAGCTCCTGCTCCGGAATATTCTTTAACTAGTTCTTTATCTAGTTTATCATCATATCCTAATAAGATTGCTGAAACCACAGCAAATTCATTTCCCCTGATATTGTTTCTCTCTAATATTTCAAAAAAATTATTCCTTATTGATAAAGCAAATGCAAGGAGTTTATTACAGTTTTCCTTGCTTAAAATTTTCCATGTGCCTGACTTTATGTACGCCTGATGATATATTCCTTTGTTTGCCAGATATCTTTTATAATTAAATTCCGATGGATTTTGTGGCGGTTTGGTTTCAATAAAATTTGCATTTAATACTATCCGGTCTCCATATCTTATCTCTTTTGAAAGACTATCTCTTTGAAAATATAATATTACCGCTCCTCTTGAATATTCCCATTTATCACTTGTTTCAGCACTCCTAATGTCAACAATTACTTTATATGAATTTTGCTTCTGTGAAACAGGTTCAATAACATCAACAATATAATTTCTTTTTTCTACAGGTAACTGAAATACGTGTGATTGTTTGAATTTTTGAAATTTCTGAACTGT
>CAZREZ010000544.1:0-2046 GCA_964599115.1 uncultured Bacteroidales bacterium | reverse complement strand
GTTTTTCAAATGTTCTATTATTCTATTATTCAAATGTTCAAATGGAAAGGTGAACTGTAACAATTTTAAAATATTTACTAAAACTATTAAAAATTCAGATTTAAATATCCATACATTTATACCAAAAAATTATAAATGTCATTAATGTTTTAAAAAAATCAGAAATTAAATTGCTGGAATTGAAAAAGATAATTGAACTATTTTTTTGGCTTGTATTTTGATTTTGTCAGGATTTTCTGAGCATCGGTTTCAAGCATTAATTCGTTTAAACTAACATCTTTATCTTTATTCATATAAGCACGGACAATTTGCCAACCAAGCCAATTCCCGATTCTAGCAGGAGATTCTTTTGAAAAAGCAGCAGTGAACGGACCATCAAGTGTGAATTTTTTAATAACCTGATAATCTGCCGAATAAAGAATGTTATTGTTTATCAAAAACTTCCAGATATTTTCTTCATTATCCCTGCACCATTGTAATTGGTTTGATGTAAACCCAATTTTCACAGTGTCAGGCGTTTGAGGACTAACCACATCTAAAAAATATAATACTTTCCCTTTTTTAATTATTTCAGCAAGAAAAGTTCTTTCCGGTTCTTGTTGTAAAAAATTTACTTCTGCAATTTCTTTCATACAATCAGTTACAATGTAATTGGCTTCCATTCGCTTTATTTTATATGCCGGCAAACCGATTTGTCTGTATGAAATGAAATCCTTACCTAAATATAAATCCAATGCGATAATTAAAATATTATCAAAATATTGAACAGGATACTCGTATTGTAAGCCGGAGATGTATGTAAAAACTTCAGGAATATTTTTATCATGAAAATAGTATTTATAATGTTTAAAAGCCAGGGTTAGATCATCTTCAAGATTATTTAATTCAGGATATTTTATTATTGATTCATTATAAATTTCAATCAGATTTGTGTCAGTGATATAATCACGAATTTGAATAAGGTTTAATGTATCATCAAGGTCTGCATCCAAAAAAAACGTATAATTTTTTGCCAAACGTTTGAGTTCATTTTTAATGTTGTCAGGATTTATTTCAAACAGGTCTTTTCCATATCTTTTTATTTTAACTTCTTTTATTTTTACATCAGAAACATCAATATTCGCTCTTTTGTTAAAACTACAAGAAAAAAAAATGAATATAATAAAGAATAGGAATATTGGAGATTTGGTTTTCATTGCCACAGATTACATAGATTTTTTTTATTTTTCGGAAAGGATAAAATTCACACAAGGCACAATAATCTATGCACCCATGCAATTTTATATTATTATTTTATGGACAAATTATATATATAAACAATCATGTAATTTTATGAGTCTCTAAAATATCTTCCACCCCAAACTAACACTGAATCCACTAACTTTTGAATTAAATGTTACAGGTGTGCCATCAATAGTAATGTCTTTAATAATTGTGTTTAGTCCGATATTGTAACGAACATCAATCGTAAACATCAATATGTCAACTCCTGCACCAACCTGCAAACTCCATATCAGGTCTTCAATATTTGCTTCTTCGATAGGTTTAATATATCCGCTAATATCTTTACTATCAATCTTTTTATCTGTAATGATTGAAGCTACCGGTCCTGCCAGAATTCTTATATTTACTATTTTAGAATTGATTATTTTATATCCTATTATAACAGGTATCTGAATGGTTTTTAAATCAATCTCTTGTTCAAAAGCTGGTAAATCGCTTGTTTCATCTTCTTTAAAAACTCCACCCTGTGTTACCCAGTTTACTTCGGGTTGTAAATAAAGTTTCTTTCCTATTCGTGCAAATATTCCGAATTGAAGGCTGTTTTTTAATGAATTTTTAATGTCACTTTGATCCACAGATAATTTTGAAGTATTATACCCGATTTTAGGACCTAAAGTAAATTGTGCAAAAATCATGCTTGATACAAAAATCAAAACAAATGTTAAAACTAATTTTCTCATAACTTAAATTTTTGGTTAATAATTTTGACAAATGTATAAAAACTTATCCTAAATTATTCACAAACTTTATGATATTTATTTT
>CAZREZ010000543.1:0-2050 GCA_964599115.1 uncultured Bacteroidales bacterium | reverse complement strand
CAAAACTATATTATATATTTCTTCAGTTAAATTTAAATTACACTTTTCCTGAGGCAGTATTGCTTTAAAATATCTACCTTGTTCTTTAAAAACAGGTGGTTTTAAATTTTGTTCTGAAAATAAATTTATTATACGTTTTATGCCTGTTCCTAATTCTTCCATAAAGCCAAATTTACGAAATATCTTTACAATTTTTCTATTTCTGCATTCTGAAATTCCTTTACCAAGATCTTCAATATCAAGATTACCAAATAATATTCCAGGATTTACAACTTCAACTTTATCATCAAAAACATTAATTTTTATAGATGATTTGATGCTGTAATCCTTGTGAACAATTGCATTGATAATAATTTCTCTAAGAGCAAACTCAGGGATAATAGTTTTCTCAATTCTACGTGCCCCATCCAATACAGAGGTTCTTTTAACATAAGATTTTAAAACGGCAATTATTTCATCAATTTTAGGAAATAAAGCTAAAGTAAATTCTTTTGATTCTGCAATATCATTATAATCAGAGCCATTAAATTTGCTTATCCTGATATTAAAATAATCGTATTTTGAAAACCCTGGATTGCCAAAAAAAATTATGGACAAAACCGTGGGAAAATAATCCCCATTATTTTTTTTAAGTATATGCCATTTAGCTAAAATATTTTTATCTAAATGATCCCTATTAATTTCATGCAAAAAATATTTAACAGCATTTTTATCCAAATCATTTATTGATAAAGAAGGTATAATTTCTTCTTCATAAGAATAGCCATGAGCTTCTCTGCGCAATTCTTCAATTATTTCCTGATATGCTTTTCTTGTAGTTGAACCAATCCTGATAAATGTGCTGTCTTTAATATCAATTGATTTTATAAAATAAGGTTTATTTGTTCCTCCCATTACTTGTATATGTATAATCTTCTTTCCATTTATATCTATAATAGAAATGTAAGGTGAAATCATTGGAGTTATAGAATCATAGATCATACTGGAAATTTTTTCTTCCAGATCAAGTGGATTTTTAACGCCAACAACTTCACGCTCTTTATCAGATATGCCGATAAGCAATTCACCACCTGTTCCATTTGAAAAAGCAATAATGGTTTTTAATATCTTTGACTTTTCTGTAAACTTTTCTTTGAATTATGTAATAAATATGTTGACTTTTATTACTTATTTCTTATCGCTATTCCAATTATTTTTCTGGTATAATCAGCCATAAACAATGGAATATTTGTAAACTCCTTATCTTGTTTAAGATTCTTTAGGGAATATCTAATACGAACAGATGGTAGAAATTGTTTATAGTAAAGTGTGAGACTCTTTCCATGCTTTTAATTTCTGTTGTATGTCTCTTTTAATTTCCATTTTATCACGTATTTTGTGTCTATTGTGTGATATATTTCACGATTTCGACACATAATAATACAAACATACAAAAATATTTTGTAATTAATCAAGAGATATTGTTTTTGTTTCTTCAGTCGTTCCGTGATAATGTTTTAGATGTAAGGAGCTTTGTCAGACGGAACTCCTTCAGAATGACACTTTCCATTAAAGTTTGTTAGAAGTACTGTCATTCTGAGCCATTCGGTTTCTGGTTTAAGTTAACAAAGAGGAATGAAATTTCAGATAATGGTTTTGCCGGTTTGAAACGGGCGAAGAATCTGTTGGCTTTTTTAACCCGTGCTTTGTAAAATGGTTTTTTGCGTATTCTGATATTAGTGTTTAAAAATTAAGGTTGCTAACATTTCAAAGGTTAGTAGCATTTTGGGTTTGACTTCAAAGCATAAAAGAGAATAACAATCATTTTAATTTTTTTTATCTTACTTTTTTCTTGAAAAAAAAGTAACAAAAATTCAAGGCTGCTGAAAATTTTCTACAAAAACTACAGAATAGGTTTTTTCACGCATTCCAAGCCGTCCCGATGTTTTGTTGTTTATTTTATCGCTTAGGTTTTTCCTTCGGGACTTCGGGAATGCTTACTAAGGCCAACGCACAAACCTATTCCTTGTTTTGTACAAAAATATTCAAAGGCCAAATAAGTTCTTCGCAG
>CAZREZ010000542.1:0-2051 GCA_964599115.1 uncultured Bacteroidales bacterium | reverse complement strand
GAATGGAATAATATTTCAAAATTAGTGAAAAGAAAAAAGTACGACGGCACAACAATATATATAGTTTATGGCGGGTGAAGTGCTAAATATGAACGATTTAACAATAAATAAAAATTGGTGTAAGTTGAAAGGTTTGTATTTCAAAACCGCCACAAAACCATATACTTAACGTTATCGGTAATATAAATAAAATTATAGCTATGAAAAAAAACATGTCTTTTTTAATGCTTTTATTAATATCTATTTCAGTTATGGGGCAAACGATCTATGAAATAGGATATTATAATGTAAATGGGATAATGGGGCTTGCCTCTAAAAGTAGTTATATGATTCTCAGTAATGGAGGTATTATTGATAATACAATTCCAGCAACCCCAACATTAGTAGGTCAGTATAGTTTTAACGGCGATGGCAAAACTGTGCTTATTAGTGGTGATTACGCTTACTTTGGAACAGGAATGACAAATGCTTTGTTTATTGCGGACATATCAAATGTTACGTTCCCAATTCATAATAGTTCTATAGATTTCGGAATTGGGAGCGGAGTATTAGGCATGGATATTAAAGATAATACTCTTTTTGTTGCACTTGGAACAGATGGTATTTTATGCAGCATTAATATTACAGATAAATATAATCCTGTGATGCTGGATACACTATACATTCCTGGTGGTGGTTGTCGTGATGTTGTGATAAAAAATAATTATGCTTTTGCGGCGCATACTGGTGGATTAAAAATCATTGATATCACCAACGTATCTCACATGCAACTGATTACTAGTATTGGTTCGGGTTATAATTCAATAGACGTGAATGACAGTTTAGTGTTTTTAGGAAAATTATCAGGAGGAATAGATGTATTTAATATTTATGATCCTTTAAACCCTTATCCAGCATTTGCTATCCCTAACTCTAATGGAACAGCATGGGACCTAAAATACAATGAAAATCATATTTATTTAGCTACGAATAGTTTGGGACTTTTTATTTACAAAATTGAAGATAATGCAGGAATAGAAATGGCTAACTTTCCTAATACTGGTAATGGTCAATCATTTGGCGTCTGCCTTCAGGACAGTTTAATATTATTGTCGGGATTGATTAATGGAGTTGCTATTTTGCATTACGATAGTACAGGAAATGTTGGCATAAACCCTTTATCATTAAAAAAACAAATAAATATTTTTCCTAACCCTGCTAAAGATCTTATTGTAATAAATCAGGGTAATATGACAATTAAGAAAATAAAAATAATTGACATGAAAGGAAAATTGATTCAACAAAAAGACTATAATTTCTCAACAAAAAATATTGACATATCAGATTTACCGGTTGGACAATATATTATTCAGTTTGAAACAAAAGAAAGTATAATTACAGAAAAATTTATTAAAGTAAAATAAAAGAAAAAAATACATACATACCGATAAAAATAGGCGAAACAGTAGCCATGTCAAGGCTTGTAGCCCGCTTTAACCTTATTATAACTTGATAACGAATAACCAAGCAATCGCCTACTTTTCAAATACACACCGTTACTACAATATAAATAAATAATCCATAACAAATGATTTTAAAAACTAAATCACTAAAAATTTACGATAAACCTTTAGGTTGCCAGGTAATATTTTCTGACACGGAACCTGAATTTGATAAAATAAACCTCGCAAATCTTTTTGGCTAAACCATACAGAAAACAAAATTAACGAGTTGGTTTATGAGCTTTATGGCTTAACGGAGGAGGAGATTGAGATAGTGGAAAATGGGTGAAAATTTGAAAAATTACAACATGACCCTATATCGGAACAAATACCGTGCAGAATCAGACAGGTGGCAATTTTGGGATTATTCTGCACCTGCATCATATTTTATTACAGTATGTGTTCAGAATAAAAAAAATGTATTAGGCGAGATAGAAAACCATAAAATGGAATTGTCAGATGCAGGAATAATTGTAGCGGATTATTTTTCAGAAATTCCAAAATATCACAAACGTATTATTTTAGATGAATGGATTGTTATGCCTAATCATTTTCATTGTATTATTAAAT
>CAZREZ010000541.1:0-2073 GCA_964599115.1 uncultured Bacteroidales bacterium | reverse complement strand
ATTAATTATTCTTAGTGCTTTTTCTTCTGTGCAGTTCAATTTTTTTAGCAAAATTTCTTTTAACTCCTTATTGGAAATTTTAGGTATCTTTACTAACTGAGTTCTGGATATAATAGTTTTAATGATTTGATCATGATTTTCTGAAACCAATATAAACAGGGTTTTTTCCGGTGGCTCTTCAAGTATTTTAAGAATTTTAGGAGCAGCAGAATAAAATAATTTTTCCACCATCCAAATTATCATCACTTTATATTCAGCTTCATAGGATTTGTAACTTAATGTTTTTATTATCTCATTACAATCATCTTTATTAATTATGCCCTGTTTATTTTCAATACCGATTTTTTCATACCATTCATTTAAATTGATATAATAATCATTCTGTATCAACAATTCTCTCCATTTATTAATAAAGTTTTTACTTTGTGGCTTTTTAGGTACATCTCCTGTGTTGGACACAGGATAAACAAAGTGTAAATCAGGATGAATCAACTTATTATACTTAATACATGAGGGACAAACCCCACATGAATCACCGTTAATCTTATTTTTGCAGTTTATAAACTGAGCATAAGCAATTGCGAGAGCAAGCTTGCCAGAACCGTCAGGCCCGAAAAATAATTGTGCATGGCTAACGCGGCTGTCTTTCACTGTTTGTATAAGCTTTTGCTTAATATTGTCTTGTCCGATAATTTCTTTAAAAAGCATATTTTTTAAAAATGTCAGGAGATGTCAAAGATATAGAAAATTTTGTTTAATATTGTATTGAAAATTTAAAGTCAAAATATTATGGAAATAACCAGATTATTTGATTTTCTAACTTTTTATAAAGAAAATTTCAATCCAAAAGATGATGCCTTAGCAGGAAAAAAAAATGGTAAATGGGTAAAATACAGCATTGACCAATACATTGAAACTGCAAATAATATCAGTTTTGGTTTACTAAAATTAGGAGTAAAAAAAGGTGATAAGATTGCGACTATTGCAAATAACCGCCCTGAATGGAACTTTATTGATATGGGAGTTCTTCAGATTGGTGCTGTTCACGTACCGATTTACCCGACAATCAGTGAATCGGATTACAAGTATATTTTAAATCATGCTGAAGTGAAATACGTTTTTGTTTCAGGAAAGGAATTATTAAGAAAAATTGAACACATTTTACCTGAAATTCCGTCAATAAAAGGGCTTTATACTTTTAATGATATCGAGGATATAAAACATTTAAATGAATTGATACAACTGGGCAAACAGAATTCAGTTCCTGAAAAGTTAGAAGAACTAAAGACTGGTATTAATAAAGATGATATTGCCACTCTGATTTATACTTCCGGCACTACAGGAAATCCAAAAGGTGTATTATTGTCGCATGATAATTTAATCAATAATGTGTTAAATGTATATCATATATTCCCTGTTGATGAAACTTCCAGGGCTCTTAGTTACCTTCCCCTCAGCCATGTATATGAAAGAACAAATCTCTATGTTTATCATATAAAAGGTCTGTCTATCTATTATGCTGAAAGTTTGGGAACAATAGGAGATAATATCAGGGAAGTTCAGCCAGAAATCCTGACAACTGTTCCACGTTTGCTTGAAAAGGTTTATGATAAAATCCTTGCAAAAGGCAGAAAACTCAAGGGTTTAAAGAAGAATATCTTTTTCTGGGCTGTAAATTTAGGATTAAAGTATGAACTTAATGATGCTAATGGTTGGTGGTATGAGTTTCAATTGAAAATTGCAGATAAATTGGTTTTCAAAAAATGGAGAGAAGCACTCGGTGGGAAACTAAAAACCATAGTATCAGGTGGTGCCGCATTACAGCCACGTTTAAACAGATCATACACAGCAGCCGGTATTCCTGTTTTGGAAGGTTATGGACTTACTGAAACTTCTCCGGTAATATCAGTAAACCATTTTGGTAAAAACGGAAGAAAATTTGGTACTGTCGGGCCCCCGATAAGAGATGTTCGCGTTAAAATTGCTAAAGACGGCGAAATACTTTGCAAGGGGCCTAATGTCATGAAGGGATACTATAAAGAGCCGGAGTTAACTAAAGAAGCTATTGATAAA
>CAZREZ010000540.1:0-2083 GCA_964599115.1 uncultured Bacteroidales bacterium | reverse complement strand
GGCTTTAGTTTAATTTAGCGTTTGAATCTGCATTAATTTCTCAAAATCATCAGGAATGGCTTTGAAACTATTCCATGCATTAGAATCTCCCAAAGAACTATCAGTAAATTGCTCAATAAAATTATTTGATTCTTTCAGTACTTCTTTTATTCTAAACCAATTCAAATACTTTTGAAGATATTTTGTAGATACGCCAACAAATTGGTACCCAATCCATTTTTTCAATCGGCTATCAATTGAATTTACTTTTTGTACATGATATATTTTTTTCTTAACATGTTGTTTCAAATCTGCCCGTATTGCATGATGTTCAATATCTTTATCTATAGCGAACCCTTTATAGCTTACATGACTATCACTACATAAAATTGTCTGTTCTGAAACTCTTTTACCGATAGCTTTTTCAATATCAATTTTTTTGATACGTCCCAACCCTGCAACTTGCATATCAATCTCGGAAACCCTGTCTGCTGTCACAATAACAGCTACCTGCTCATTACTTATACCTCTCTTTTTAGCGGTGCCACCACGCTTCCTCGGTAGCCTGTTAAGATACCTTGAACCTTTCTCTGAAATAAGAAAAAAGGTGTCATCACTTTCTGTTATTCCCTGAAACGTTCCTTTGTTTGAATTCTCTAATCCTGATAATATCTTATGACGCCAATCAAATGCAGTCTTTTTGTTAATACCAAGTTCATCCTTTATTTTGTCAAGGCTCTTTTCTGCATTCATCAACCTTATGTAATCTCCTGCAAAATGCTTTTTATGAACCCGCGAAAGCCAAGTACCTGTATATTCCGTGAAAGTACTCTCGCATTCCTTGCAGCGGTATCTTCTGCTACCTTTATCAATTCCATATTTTATATACTTAAAACTTCCGCAATGAGGACAAGAACCTTGTTTATTATCAAGCTTTTGACGACGAATGTCTAATACCTTTGAATAAGGATCGGTTTCTTGATAAAGCTCTTTAATCAATTCTTTTCGCTCTGATTCGGACAGTTTAAGTAATGCCTGTTTTAATGTTTCTTTATCCATTGTATTTATATTAACTATTTGAGGCAAAGATAAAAAAATTAAACAAAAACACACGCTAAATTAAACTAAAGCCTATAAATATTAACAAAACATAACACATAAGTTTTTTCATAATCTGTATATTATTGTAATTCGTATTTAGTATTTACTATATTAATTTCATCAATAAGTTTTTGTATACAACTGTTTTCAGATGTTTTTAGTAATTCATAATCTGAACTACAATTTCTATAAACAATGTTTTTTTCCTTATTAAATTGATCCACAACTGAAGCAGCGGTAACACCAACTAAAACTTTTTCAAACGTTGTTGAAGAATTATCCCACGCATTCTTAACATTATTACAAGTAGGTAAGTTTTTTATCTGTTGAACATTTTGGTAACAAGTTGAACTTTCTTGTCCAAAAACTCTTCCAGATATCAAAACCTCAGCAGATTCAACATCAACCAATCTATAGCTTACTTCTGTAAATGCATCACTATTAATTTCGTCTCCAGCAAAATACTCTCCGCTTGCATAATTTAAATTTTTATTTATATTATATTCATGCACATATCCAATTAAGATTGCGTCCATCCCAGTCTTTCTACCAATTTTAGCAGCATCATAGTCATTACTATAATCAATATGTTGGTGCATTTGTCTTGAAAGACTATTTTGATCATAAAATACGATATTTTGGTATTTAGATTTCAACTTTTTGATTAATTCATCTGTTACTGAAATATTTACACCTCTTTTCATTGAATAATTTCCGAAATTCAAAATGCCAACTTTTGTAATAGGTTTAATATGTAAAGTATAACTTTGTTTCGCACTTTCTATCAAGTTTTCAGCATCTATGTTCTGATTTGTAAATAATCCAATAAATAAAGTTATTACCACTTCTTTTGGCTGAGTTATGTATTTTTGATTTAGAACAAATTCTCTTTTTACATCTGAAAATTTAGAATTATCATATAATGGAGTTATTAATGATTCCTGTATTTTTTTATCAGTTTTATCAGTTTTATTTTTCAAAACTGAATAATCATCAAGGTTAT
>CAZREZ010000539.1:0-2091 GCA_964599115.1 uncultured Bacteroidales bacterium | reverse complement strand
GAAGGCCGGGATGGGGGAATTATCTCGTCAATTCCAGACTTCTTTTTTCAATTTTAATTCGCTATATTACAATATCCACTCCTATCCCTGCTTCAACAGCTTTATCATAAATCAGCTTGGCTGTAGCAACATCCTGTATTGCCAATCCGTTTGATTTGAAAATTGTTATTTCTTTATTATCAGTACGGGCGGGAATCTTTCCAGTTATAATCTCGCCTAATTCAGCATAAAAATGCGTTTCTTCAATTTCGCCTTCTTCTAAAGGTATCATAATATCACCGGCTTCACTAAAACATGCTTCTTTGGAATCACCGATAAATTTTGAACGTTTAATGATTTCAGTATCCAGCTCTCTGGCATTTGGTGTATGACTGCCAATACCATTGATATGGGTTCCTTCTTTTACATTTTCTCCATTAAAGATCGGACTGGCAGAAGATGTTGCAGTACAAATTATATCTGCTTCCAAAACTTTATCAGGAGCATCAACTTTTATAATCTCAAGGTTTAATTTTTTGCTCATATCTGCAACAAACATATCGGCAGCTTCATCAGAAATATCATAAACCAATGCCTTGGAAATATCTCTTGCAATACACACCGCCCACAATTGCATTCGTGCCTGAACGCCTGTTCCGAAAATTCCGGCAACTTGTGCTTTGTCTTTTCTGGCTAAGTATTTTGTTGCCACGCCGCTTGCAGCTCCGGTACGTACTGCTGTTAAATAACCACCGTCCATTATGCAAATTACATCTCCGGAGTCAGGATCCTGAAGCAGCACTTTCCCGATTACAACAGCTAAGTTAAAATTTTTCGGATTGTCTTTATAAACGGTAACAACTTTACATGCCAGGGCTTTCATTTCCTTCAAATAAGCGGGCATGTATAGAGAAAGACCATCAGGCGGCTTTATGTTTGTCCGTAAAGGTAAAACTGCCGTTCCGTTTGCAAGTTCGGCAAAAGCATTTTCAACTACATCCATACAATCCTTCATTTCAAGTACAGATGCTACATCTTGTTTGTTTAAAATTAATGTCATATTTTTTCCTTTCTTAAATAATTATTTTAAAAAATATTTTGATAACTAAAGCAGCACACAATTATACGACAAATTTATCAGATAATAGGATAATTTTTTCCAAAATGATTAAACGGTTACAAAATAAATTCAAATCAAAAATATTTCTAAATTTGCACAAACTCAATTTTATCAATAATGAAAAAAGTAATTAATATATCAAATGCACCTAAGCCAATTGCTCCATATAGTCAGGCAACTTATGCAAACGGAACATTATATATTTCTATGCAAATCCCAATAGACCCTTATACAGGAAAACTGATAACCGGGAATGTTAAATCTCAGACAAAACAGATAATGGAAAATATTAAATCCATTTTAAAAGAAGCAAATATGGATTTATCAAATATTGTTAAGTGCTCAATTTTTATGTCTGATATGAAAATTTACGGAAAAGTTAATGAAGTTTACGGAAGTTATTTTAAGGAGAATCCACCTGCCCGCGAAGCTATACAGGTTGCAGGATTGCCTATGAATGTGGATATTGGGATGTCATGTATTGCAGTTGAGTAAGTTATAGGTTTAATTGTAAGCTAATGAAACTAACATGAACCCACGGGTTAACCCGTTGACTCACACTGGGAAATGATTATTTTTCCAAATATAAACACATGAAAATAAAAATTTTATGAAACAAAAAATCTATTTATTAATTTTTTCCTTAATTGTAATATTTAATACAAAAATTAAGGCAGATGAAGGCATGTGGATACCCATATTGCTTGAGCAGTTAAACGAATCTGAAATGCAGGATATGGGCATGAAACTCACTGCCGAAGATATTTACAGCATTAATCATTCAAGTTTGAAAGATGCAATTGTAAGGTTTGGATATGGATGCACTGCCGAAATTATTTCGGATGAGGGATTGGTTTTAACAAATCATCATTGCGGATATGGTCGTATTCAATCGCACAGTACTTTAGAGCATGATTATCTTACCGACGGTTTTTGGGCTATGAACCGCTCTGAAGAATTACCCAATCCCGTCTTAACTGTAACTATGTTGA
>CAZREZ010000538.1:0-2091 GCA_964599115.1 uncultured Bacteroidales bacterium | reverse complement strand
CTCCCTCCAGTCGTCAGGATGACAATAACGATTTATAAACTTTACTTGTCAAATAGTCAAGTCAGTCTTGCAAGCAACGAACAGAAAAACCGTAATGCCTTACTGCTATTGCCATGGCATACCGCATCGTAACTATAGTACAACTTCCTGTACCATGCGCTATTCGTATCGTCCTCAGTATAATTAAAAAATGATTTGGATAGGTCTTGGAATTCGATTACAAGCTGGTGTTATTCCTTCAATCTTCTTATTTCTGCTTTGATTTCTTCGATTACTTCTGTGTTATATATTTTTTTCTTTTTCCCTGAAGCTTTAATCGAATATATAAAAAACACCTTTCCACCAAATTCATTTTCAAATCTTTGATGGTTTTTTTCATGTATTTCAATCCATTGGTATTGGTTTATAGATTGTCTGGAAGAAACTGGTTTTATTTGTAGACCAATAAATGATTCCTTAATTTTTATATAAAAATCAACTCCATACGTTCTATCCCAGTTATCAGGAGCAGGCTCAATCTTTTGTTGAATAATTGATTCCAATTGACCATAAATTGTATCAATTTCTGTACGATACCCTTCGTACGTTCGATTCAATACAAGATTATAAGCATATTCAATGCATTCTTCTTCAGAAATGGATTCTAATTCATTTTGAACAACTTCGGATAATTTAATGTATAAGGTTTGTCCAAGACCAGTAATATATTCTCGGGAAATCTTTATGCCATCCTTTTTTTTCTGAAGAGCATTTTTAAAATAAAAATTTTCCCATTCTTCAAATGTACTTGGAGCGCAAGCTCTAATAAGTTCTGATGTAGGCCCAACACTAAAAGTCTTATTTAATCCCCACCTATTCATTACGTAATTTAGTAAGGTTTCTCTTTTAAATTTGAGGTTTTTACCTTCAGAACCACTTAACCATTCTTTATCCATTATTTAAGAGGTTTATAAATTTATCTTTATACTTGAAGTTCATATTTGTATCGACAAGTGTGAGGCCATTTTTTATTAAGTGTGCATTAATAAAGGTTTTGTTCTTTAAATACACATAACACAATAGATTATTATCCTTATCATGTTTTTCTTGGTCAAACTTCAAAAACACTCTTTGGTTTGAAAATTTATTTTTTAGAAATTCTTTAGCACTACCGTTTTGATTTTTTTCTTCTTTGATGCCTATAAGCCTAATTTTTAATCCATTATTTAGAATAATAATTTCAGGTGAAACTATTTCCTTTACACTAAAATATTCCTCTCTGTTTCCTGAATCTTTATCTATTTTAGAACCAAATTGAAGTTTTTTGGGGTCGGTTTTTTTATCAAAAGAATGAAAATCCTTAAAAACATAAGGTAGTTTTTTAATCTCGTCTTTGTAATCCGTTTTTATGTTGTTTTGAGAAACAAATTCATATTTTGTATTATAAATATCACCTTGTTCAATATTTAATTTTCGTTTGATAAAAGGAATAAATTCCAGATTTATTTCATATCCAACAGAGTTTCTATTCAATTTTTTTGCTGAGATTGAAGTTGTTCCACTTCCAAGAAATGGATCAAGAACGGTATCACCAACAAAAGAGAACATTTTAATTAGTCTTCTTGGTAATTCTTCAGGGAACATTGCTATATGTCCATCCTGCTTTGCACCACCAAAATTCCAATGACCTGAAAAATACTCTTTCCACTCTTCTTTTGTCATTCTTGATTGTTCTTTAAGATATTTATCAGGTTTCTTCGAATCACCAAGTTTTTTAAAGACTAAAATAAATTCGTAATCAATCGAAAAAATTCCATTTCTTGGAAATGGGAAACTTCCCATAATGCTTGCTCCGCCGGTTGTATTTGTAGTAGTTTGTTTTTGCCAGATAACAGCACCCATATAATCAAAACCAATGCTTTCACAAAATTTGATTATTTCTGTCCGAATAGGAATGACTTTATATCTACCATAATATACTGCTCTTGCAAATTGGTCGCCAATATTAACGCACAAACGACATCCATTATCAAGAACCCTGTAACTTTCCTTCCAAACAAGATTTAAGTTATTAATATATTCCTCATAACTGTCGTTATAACCAATTTGGTT
>CAZREZ010000537.1:0-2091 GCA_964599115.1 uncultured Bacteroidales bacterium | reverse complement strand
TTAGCTGTTTGAAAATGAAATGCTTCGAAATGCCCAACGCCACATACATAAAACGATATAGACGGTGATGGAGATAATGATGTACTTTCGGCTGGTGGTGATAGTAGTGGTTGGTATGGTATATTAGCCTGGTATGAAAACTTAGGGAACGGCAATTTTGGCCCTATACAAAGTATTTATTATGAGAATGGTTTTATAAATTCTGTATATTCCATAGATTTAGATGGTGACGGGGATAATGATGTACTTTCGGCTTCCCCTTGTGTTAATAAAATTGCCTGGTACGAAAATTTGGGAAACTGTAATTTCGGTCCTCAACAAATTATTACCAACTATGCTTGTGGTGCAATGTCTGTATTTTCAATAGATTTAGATGGTGATAGTGATAATGATGTGCTTTCTGCTTCAGAATTGGATGGTAAAATAGCCTGGTACGAAAATCTTGGGAGCGGTAATTTTGGACCACAGCAAGTTATTACTACTAATGCTAGTTATGCAAAATCTGTATTTTCAATAGATTTAGACGGAGATGGAGATAATGATGTTTTATCGGCTTCATCCGGTGATGATAAAATAGCCTGGTACGAGAATTTAAGTAATGGTAATTTCGGTCCACAGCAGGTGATAACTACCAATGCTTTTAATGCAATGTCTGTATATTCCATAGATATAGACGGTGATGGAGATAATGATGTACTTTCGGCTGGTGGTGATAGTAGTGGTTGGTATGGTATATTAGCCTGGTATGAAAACTTAGGGAACGGCAATTTTGGCCCTATACAAAGTATTTATTATGAGAATGGTTTTATAAATTCTGTATATTCCATAGATTTAGATGGTGACGGGGATAATGATGTACTTTCGGCTTCCCCTTGTGTTAATAAAATTGCCTGGTACGAAAATTTGGGAAACTGTAATTTCGGTCCTCAACAAATTATTACCAACTATGCTTGTGGTGCAATGTCTGTATTTTCAATAGATTTAGATGGTGATAGTGATAATGATGTGCTTTCTGCTTCAGAATTGGATGGTAAAATAGCCTGGTACGAAAATCTTGGGAGCGGTAATTTTGGACCACAGCAAGTTATTACTACTAATGCTAGTTATGCAAAATCTGTATTTTCAATAGATTTAGACGGAGATGGAGATAATGATGTTTTATCGGCTTCATCCGGTGATGATAAAATCGCATGGTATGAAAATTTACTTATAACATCTGTTACAGAAATATCAAATACAGATATTAAAATTTTCCCAAACCCAACAAATAATATTATTAATATCTCTTACAATAAAGAGTTTTTACTTGAAATTTATGATATTACAGGCAGGAAACTTCTTTATTCAAATTCAACAACCACAGATGTGTCACAATTATCAAAAGGTATTTACATTTTATTAATTAAAGATAAGCAGGGAGTTCTGTTAGAGAAAGAGAAGTTGATTGTTGAGTAACACCCGGGAATTGGTGACTGGTAAAAGTGGAAGTCTTCAGTCTTCAGTCCCCAGTCCTCAGTCCCCAGTCCTCTGTCTTCAGCCTATTAATCACCTACTGCTGACTGCCGATTGCCGACTGCCGACTGCCAACGACTGAAAGGAGTCCGTATGGATTGCCAACTTTATTTCTATGCATTTATTCCTGCAATTCAAAAAATCCAACTTTCATATCATCAACATAAAACATTTTTTTATCGGTATTCCGGATAAAAAGAGTAATAATATCATCAGGGGTAAGAATTTTCGGGAGTTGAAAACTTATTTCAAAATCCTCCCACTTTTTAAATTCTTCTTGTGGTAAATCAGACAATCTGAATGTCTTATAAAAATAACTACGCCCGTTTTTAAATCTAATCTCAACTACTAACTGTGCTTTTAATGATGCATCTTTTTCAAGGTCGTATTTTTTTAGATTAACTTTCAAAAAAACATTTTTTGCTTTTATCAGGCTTGAGTCGGAATTAATTTTTAAACCTGCATTATATTCAGTCAGAATATCAAAATTTGCAACTCTTGTCCCTGAAAATGCAGTATCGCCAACATTATTGATTGAGTTTAAAATCCAATTATCTTTTTCTTCTTCAAAATCATTAA
>CAZREZ010000536.1:0-2112 GCA_964599115.1 uncultured Bacteroidales bacterium | reverse complement strand
TTAACCCAACTTGCTTTCGATAAGGACGTATCTATTGTTCAATCAGGCTGATACACTTTATGCTTTCATCATTCGGGTAACACAATCTTTTTTCTGTAAAATGGCATATTTTTATAATTTAAAGCCTGATATATTTCACTGCATTTTTGTATTGGATTATTGCAAAGTCGAAAAAGAAGCCTTTTATTTTCATTACTGTTAATGGTTGTTGTTATCACCTTTTGAGTATTCATAATCCTGACAATGTTTCGCCAATCATGATTAATTCCTTTCTGTTTTAACTGGAACCTAATAGTATTGACTAACATATAGGCAAGAATACCGAGAAAGATGTGGGCTTTGCTGTTTTCATCCTTTTGATGAAAAACAGGCCTAATACTTAAATCCGTTTTTAGAAGCCTGAATGTCGCTTCTATTTCTGTCAAAATGTTGTAAATTTTCCAGAACATTTCATCTGTCAAATTTATAACACTGCTTCGTAAAAAATATACACCATGGCTTACTCTTGGTTTTAAGGCTTTCCGGGAATATTTGATTTCGGTGACAATACCATCTTTTTCTTTTATGGATATGCTGTAATGTTTATTTGCTGAAGGATACCTTTCTTTTATTCTTCCAATTCTTTCCCACACCTTTTCGATTCTTTTTGTGCCATTTTTCTTATGGATAGCTGCTGCTGCATTCTCTAGTTCTTCTTCAAATCGCTGTGAAAAATGATCATCCATTGAGGCTTCTTTTATAGATTTTTGAGCACTTCTTACGTACAAGTATTTATCAGAACATCCCGGCTTTTCAACTTCACAAACTTCTATCTCGTTTCCTCTTCTATCCTGAAGTTTCGTACTGCCTTTTTCTTGTGATTTTAGCGTGTAATCTTTTAATTTACTTCGTGTAACACATAAATAATCATAACCTTTACTTTTAAGCATTAATAGGTTTTCTTCTGACGATATTCCCGCATCCAGCACTACAATCGGCTTGGCCCCGGTAGTTGATGTTAAAGATGATAGTTCTTCTATGGTTTGTTCAAGCGTTTTTGTGTCAGCTATATTTCCACGACAAATCCGACTGTATTTTACAAAACCCTCTGCATTGGTTACTAATGCAAGTGCCACCAATTTAGCATCACTTCTTTTCTCCTTGCTCTTGCCAAATTTTGCAAGTTTACTACCTGCTTTACGACCTTCAAAATATGTATTGGTTAAATCGTACAGGATTATTTTATCTTCAATATCAAATAGTCCATTCGTCTTTTTTGATAAGAAATTCTCTATTTCACTTTTTATAGAATAAAAATCTTTACTTGCTTTGTATAAGTGTTGCCGGTTTAATTTGTTACTCTCCAAGTTAAACAATTCCAAAACAGATGAGTTGTCACACATCCATTGTGCTGTCTTATGTTCACTTGCAGGAAAAATTGCCCTGGCAATTAAATGCGATAATGCAATGTGTGTGTGTCTTTCGTCCCAGCCTTGTCCTATTAGGAATTGTTCTAATCCTAATTGTTCAACTGATTGTTTACATAACCATTCTGCTCCTACTTCTCGCACATCCTCATGTTGAAGGCTATTAATATCAACTTTATGGTATTCTACCTCCCTTTGTCTTTTGTTCTGCCCGGGTGATTTTGTTTTCTGTATTTCTGTTATTTTGGAATAGAAGCCTTTCGCCAGAGCTTCTATGTGCGCTGGATAATCATTTTCAAACAAATTCCCGCTGATGAGTGTCTCTATCCTGTCAGCCAGTAATTTATGTTCTTCCTTTGGCAGGCCGTTAAGTTTACCCAGAGAAATGATCGTCCGGTGACGAGTATTGTTCCCAATTCGGTAACTCTGACACAAACGATAATAATCATATCGCTTATGTGTTTTTGGATCTGTCTTTACTATTGTCTTTATAAACATGCTGCAAAAATAATAATAGTATTCTGTATAAACAAATTCATTCGGGGACTACATATTTAAGTTAAAAATCCTATCGAACTGTATTACAATTATATCTGTTTATTTAGAATAAATATAAATTATATTGGTAACTGAAATCCAAGGTGTTATAAAATCATTTTTTTTGACGAAACAAATAATTCGGGTCTAAATTATCAAGTTGGGTTAA
>CAZREZ010000535.1:0-2116 GCA_964599115.1 uncultured Bacteroidales bacterium | reverse complement strand
ACGGGTTAACCCGTCGGCTTTTTTTTATGTTAATTTCATGGAATAATTTTAAATTAAACTAATTTCAATATTTTTTTTAATGAATCATTCATTTTAATGAAAATTTTATATATTTGCTCAAAACAATAAATATAGTATTAACTAAATTTAATAATTATGAAAAATTTTACAATCTTTTGCATGGCCATTGCATTTTTACTGACTATGTCTTTTCAATCATTTTGCCAAACTATAGAGTTTGAAGATGATTTTGAAAGCGGAAGTGCAAACTGGGACCTTACCGGAGCTTGGGGAATAACAGAAGCCCACTCTTTTTCACCAACACACTCTATGACTGACAGCCCTGGAGGAAACTATGCCGCAAATCAGGATACTTATTGTACCATGGTTCCGGGTGTGGATTTGTCTGATCCATCAATTTTATCAGCAAGCGTTAGCTTCTGGGCTATCTATGACATCGAAACCAGCATCGACTTTGACTGGGTGAAAGTACAGGCATCTAATGATGATTTTGCTACATTAGCCGACATTGGAATCTTTAATGGTGAAGGAAACCTCGATCCATGGATTGAGTATTCTTACTCACTGGGAGCCTTTATTGGCAGCGAAAATGTAAAAGTTCGTTTTCATTTCCACAGTGATGGTGGTTATGAAGTGGACGGATTCTATTTCGATGATTTTAAAATTACTTCGAGTGATGTAGATAATGCACCACCTTATGTTGGGTATGACAATCCACCAACATTTTACGAAGGAAGCCTTGATGATTATGTATTTTTGGTTCAATTAATTGATGTATCAGGTATTCAAATTGCTAAAGTCAATTATCAGGTTGAAGGCGGCGACTGGGAAAGTGCAGATGGTGTTAACATTACTGGTGATGATTATGAATTCACCATTCCTTCGCAAGTAGCGGGTAGCATGGTGATATTCAATATAGAAGCTACTGATGCTTCAAGTAATAGCAATACGGTTATAACTGATGATTATAAATACATTGCAGGTGAATATATGTACTATGATGATCCGGAAGTAGTTTTTTACACTAATTTAATGGCCGGAGATGGAACAGCAGTAGCATTTACTTTAGACTACCACACTAAAATTGTAACCGGATTGATAAGAAATTATCAGGATCAAAGCCTGCCTCCGAATAAGAATTTCATATTCCATGTTTGGTCAGGGGAATCATACACAGTTGGAGAAGACCTTATTACTCCTTTTGAAGTAACTCCTGCAGCAACACCTGCGGATCCAAACCCGATGACAGTGATTGATCTTCGCGCTTATGCAAATGAATTAAGCTTGGAACCTTGTGATGTATTTATTGGTATTACTGTTCCTGAAGATACAGTTAAAATTACGATGGCTACTCTTGCAGCAAATCGTTCATTTACTTTAGTAAATGGTGAATGGCAACCAGCTGCTTACGATTTTCATTTCAGAATGATAACATGCGGTAGTACTGTTGGAATTGAAGACAATACTACAAAAAAGCTTGAATCAGCTATCATGTTCCCCAACCCTGCTACTGATGTTCTTTTTATCGATAGCAAAAATGAAATTCTGAACCTGAAGGTGGTGAATACAGCAGGACAAGTGATTTATAATGAAAATATAAACCTTTTGAAAACACAACTGAAAGTAAACAACCTGCAAACAGGCATTTACTTTGTTCAAGTGGAAACCATTAACGGTATCTCTACACAAAAGATCATTGTAAAGTAAAATAAACTAACTTACCACTACTTATTAAAAACCTCGTTCCATGAAAATGCAACTGGGATTTATATTTTGTTAAAAATGAAAAAGTCAGAATAAACACTGCTGATTATAATGCAGGAATATACTTCCTGCAGATAAAAACAAATAACGGATTGGTTACAAAACAGATTATTATTAAATAAATGGATAACTGATTAATTAATCATTCAATAGGCTATCTTAAAAGTAGTTTTAACTTTGAGATAGCCTATTTTTATTTTTTGTAAAAAATTGTTAATGATTAATTTTTGTTTTCAAAAGATTTTTATTATATATTTGCTCAAAAGAATAAATTTATTATTCACAAAAATTATTAATTATGAAAAAATTAATTTTTACTTTAGCTGCTTTT
>CAZREZ010000534.1:0-2117 GCA_964599115.1 uncultured Bacteroidales bacterium | reverse complement strand
CAGTTTCAAATATACAAAAAAAATATTTAAAAACAAAATTTTTTCCTAAAAAGATTTAAAAAAATGATAAAGTTTAAGCTAGTTCTTTTATTTTCAGCGCATTAATATAAATAGCTTTTAACTTTTGCTCTCTTTTTTTAATAGATGGTTTTGTGAATTTTTGCCTTTCACGTAATTCTTTTACAACACCTGTTTTTTCAAATTTTCTTTTGTACTTTTTTAAAACCCTGTCAATGTTTTCACCTTCTTTTATAGGTATGATAATCATGTTTTTCTCTTTTCTTTAATAAAAATTAATAATTTTTGGGCGTGCAAAGTTATAAAATTATTGTTTATATAACAAAGATTTATCTGTAATATTTTTTTCGGTAGTTTTGAAGAATAAAAAAATAAATTTAATTTTTTTAAAAATTTCAGTATTTTTGCTATTTATATAAATTTAATTAATTTGGTTTTTTTTTGAAAAAAAATAAATCACTAAATAATAATATTATGAAAGATAATGACAAATTTAATATTTTAATTGTAGATGACAGAGTGGAGAACCTTGTTACACTTGAAGGTATTTTAGAGAGTCCGGAATTAAATATAGTTAAAGCCCATTCAGGAAACGAAGCATTAAGTTTAATGCTGGAATATAATTTTGCTATGGTTTTACTTGATGTTCAAATGCCTGAAATGGACGGTTTTGAAACAGCAGAAATCATGCGAAGCAATGAGCGAACAAAAAATATTCCAATAATATTTGTTACAGCAATCAGTAAGCAAAGAGAACATGTTTTCAGGGGATACAAAACAGGAGCCGTTGATTATCTTTACAAACCCCTTGATCTAGAAATATTACAAAGCAAAATCAAGGCATATATTGAATTTTTCAAGCAAAAACATACTCTTGAATTAACAACAAGACAATTAAAAAATACCATTGATGAATTAAATAATGCAAAAAAAATTGCAGAAGAGGCAACTATTGCAAAAAGTTCGTTTCTGGCAAATATGAGCCATGAAATCAGGACACCGTTAAATGGTATTATAGGAATGGCAGACTTAGCTTTAATGGATGAGCAGAATTCTGAAATACAAACCGAAAGACTTAAAGATATTAAGCAATCAGGCGAATCGTTACTTGACATTATTAATGAAATTCTGGATATCTCAAAAATTGAAGCTGAGAAATTAGAGCTGGAAGATATAGAGTTTAGTTTACGCGATCTGATTGAAAAAATTATTCGTTTGCTGTCAGTTAAAATTTTTCAGGAAAAATTAGAATTTGTTTGCGATATCTCTCCGGAAATGCCGGATATAATGGTTGGCGACCCATTAAGAATTCGCCAAATACTGATTAACTTGTTGAGTAATGCTGTTAAATTTACTGATGAAGGCTTTGTTAGAATTCAAGTGGAACTTATAGAAATTAATGATGGTAATGCAAAAATTAAATTTTCAGTTATTGATACAGGAATTGGTATAGCAGAAAATAAAATTGAAAATCTTTTTAAATTATACAGTCAGGCTGATGATTCTACAACAAGAACTTATGGGGGCACGGGTTTGGGGCTTTCAATATCAAAAAAGCTTGTTGAAATGATGGGAGGTGAAATCCTGATTGAAAGCACTTTGGGTAAAGGCAGTGAATTTTTGTTTACTCTTAATCTTAAAATTGGAGAACAAAAAGATGAGCCATGGAAGCTTCAACTTGAACAATCACCTGAGGATATTAATATCATAATTATTGATGATAAAGCAGAAAACAGCAAGGTGATTTCCCGATTATTAAATTACTGGAATATTAATTCGGTTACTGTCTCAAACTGCAAAGTAGCAATTGATGTTTTAAAAAATGCTGCTGAAAAAGGAAAAAAATTCAATATTGCACTTATTGATTATTTTATGCCTTTTAAAAAAGGAACCGACGTTGCGAATGATATTAAGAAGGAATTGCCCAAAGAGTACATTCCCGAAATCGTCATTATGAAACCTTATCAATATTCATTTGATAAAAAAGAAGAAGAACAATTTTTAATAGATAATTCAATTTCAAAACCCATACAACAGAAAGAATTAAAAATGATGCTTTTGAAAATACTAGATAAAAAAGCATACGATACATCTGAATC
>CAZREZ010000533.1:0-2121 GCA_964599115.1 uncultured Bacteroidales bacterium | reverse complement strand
TTCATATAAAAAATTTTTATTAACAATGAATTCTGCCTGGTATTCAGGTTTGGATACTTTTAATACCAAGGTTGATTATATAAATTTTGATAACGAAGTATTTAATGATGTTTTTGAAAATGATCCTGCAAATATCAGGAAAGCTAACAGGAATATTGATTTACCTGTAGTTTTAAAACATTTTAAATTTACCAGCTTAAGCAGGTCTGAAATTGAACCATTATTGAGAATTCAAAATGGAGATGAGTTTTTAAGTGTTATACGATTCGGATATGGGAAATTATATCTGTTTGCTGTGCCTTTTGAAACCCCTTTTAGTAATTTTACAAAACATGCTATATTTATACCTGTTATGTATAAAATTGCTTTGTTAAGCGATATTGGCAACAGATTATTTTATACAATAGGAAGTAATGAATTTATTGAGCTTAATCAGGCACAGCTTAAAAAGGATGATGTTTATAAGCTTAAAAAGGAGAATGCTGATTTTGAAATAATCCCAGGGCAAAAATATATTAATAACAGGTTACGCCTTAACATGCATGATCAGATTAAACAAGCAGGTAACTATATGTTAATGAATGGCGAAAAAAATATTATAGGTATTTCCTTTAATTACGATCGCAGGGAATCAAATCTCGGCTCATATATAATTGATGATTTAAATAATATTATCAGCAGTAATAATTTAAAGAAATTTTTTGTTCTTGATGTTGGTGACAAAACGTTATCACAGGTGTTGATAGATTTGAACAAAGGAATACAACTTTGGAAGTTATTTATTATTTTAGCGCTGATTTTTTTAGCAGCAGAAGTGTTGATTATAAGGATTTGGAAATAAGAGATATGAGGGCTAAAGCCTTGGGTGAGGTTAGTATTGCGTTTCGTTCCCCGACTTAAAAGTCGGGGCAAGTCAGACAGGGCTAGTCAGTTTTGTCATTTGTTATTTATTATTTGTTATTTGGTTCCGAAAGCTTTCGGGATTAATTTATAAATTGTTTGACTTTATGGAATGACACTAATTAATCAGTGCTAATTATAAAGTTAAGATATTATTATTAAAGAACAAAAAATCAGATTGAGAAAACTAATAAATAAATTGATGCTTCTTATGAAATAGTTTTTAATAATAATATTAAAAATTACGGATTGCAAGTTATGGATTTTTTAGACATGACTAGCCCCGACTTTTAAGTCGGGGTATAAAAAAAACAGAAAATAACGGGCTTTAGCCTGATAGTAAAAAAGAAAAATATATAAGGAAAACTAACAAATTAATGGATACTAAAGAAGAAGATAAAGACCTGGAACAAAATTTTGATGAAAGCAAGAATAGCTCCGGCGAGTTGCACAAAACCATTCATCTTTCGGGAATGTATAAAAGCTGGTTTTTGGATTATGCTTCGTATGTGATTCTCGAAAGGGCGGTTCCTGATATTTATGATGGTTTAAAACCTGTTCACCGGCGAATTTTGCATGCAATGAAAGAGCTTGATGATGGAAGATATAACAAGGTTGCTAACATTATTGGTCATACCATGAAATATCATCCGCATGGAGATGCTTCAATAGGTGATGCATTAGTGCAATTAGGACAAAAAGACCTGCTGATCGATACACAAGGGAACTGGGGAAATATCCTGACTGGTGATGGTGCTGCAGCTCCGCGTTATATTGAGGCTCGTTTATCCAAATTTGCACTTGATGTTTTATTTAACCCCAAAACAACATCGTGGAAATTGTCTTATGACGGAAGAAATAAAGAACCTGTTTCCCTGCCTGTTAAATTTCCTTTGTTGCTTGCACAGGGTGTGGAAGGTATTGCAGTTGGCCTGGCTTCAAAAATTTTACCTCATAATTTTAATGAACTGATTGATGCTTCTATAAAGGTTTTACAAGAAAAAGATTTTGAGATCTATCCTGACTTTCAAACAGGATGTATGGCAGATTTTTCAAGGTATAGCGATGGAATCAGAGGAGGAAAGGTCAGGGTAAGAGCAAAAATTAATCAACAGGATAAAAAAACATTGGTTATTACTGAAATTCCTTTCGGGATAAATACAACTAACTTAATAGATTCAATTGTTTCAGCTAATGACAAGGGTAAGATAAAGATTAAAA
>CAZREZ010000532.1:0-2122 GCA_964599115.1 uncultured Bacteroidales bacterium | reverse complement strand
ATGGTGACAGAGAAAAAGCCCTTGATGCAGGTTGTGATGATTATATTACAAAACCAATAAAAGCTAAAAAACTTATTTCTTTAATTGAGAAGTATTTGAAATAAATTTTATTATATTTGTCTGATATTAATTAAATTAAATTTTTTCAGATGAACAGTGAACTATTAAATCTGAAACCGGAGAGACTCTGGTATTATTTTACGGAAATATTAAAAATTCCACGTCCATCAAAAAAGGAAGAAAAAATTGCGGAATATTTAATCAAATTCGGAGAAAAGCACAATCTTGAAACAATACAGGATGAAACAGGCAATATTTTAATCAGGAAGCCTGCCTCAAAAGGAAAAGATAATGTAAAATCTGTTATTCTGCAAAGCCACATTGATATGGTTTGTGAAAAAAACAGTGATATTGTCCATGATTTTAACAATGACCCCATCCAAGCATGGATTGACGGAGATTGGGTAAAAGCAAAAGGAACAACACTTGGAGCAGACGACGGTATTGGGATTGCTGCACAGTTAACTATTCTTGAAGCGAACGATATTGAACACGGACCTATCGAATGTCTTTTTACCGTTGATGAAGAAAGTGGACTGACAGGTGCTATCGGTTTAAAACCAGGTTTACTAAAAAGTGATATTTTGTTAAACCTTGATTCGGAAGACGAAGGTGAGCTATTCATCGGTTGTGCCGGTGGCAAAGACACTTTAGCTAATCTTCATTTTTTAAAAGAAAGCGTTCATGATAATATTACTGCTTTTAAAATTGATGTTAAAGGATTAAAAGGCGGACACTCAGGCGACGACATACAAAAAGGACTGGGAAACGCAAATAAAATACTGAACAGACTTTTATGGAATGCAACGAATAGATATGGTATGAGAATGTCAGTCTTTGACGGTGGCAATTTACGTAATGCCATTGCCAGAGAAGCTTATGCTATTGTTACTGTTCCTAAAGAATCTCAAGTCAAATTCATTAAATATGCTGAAGATTTTGAGGAAACAATTCAAAAAGAATATAAAATTACTGAACCTGACTTAAAAGTTAAAACCTATTCAACACGAACACCGGAATTTGTAATTGATATTAAATCTCAAAATAAATTACTGAATTCCGTTTATGCTTGTCCTCACGGTGTTATTACCTGGTCGGCAGAAATACCAAACTTTGTGGAAACCTCAACTAACCTTGCTTCAGTAAAAACACTAAAAGATCAATTTTTGATTACTACCAGCCAGAGAAGCTCTGTTGAATCAGCTAAGAAAGATGTCTGTGATATGGTTGCAAGTGTTTTTAAACTGGCAGGAGCAAAAGTTAAACATACTGACGGTTATCCGGGCTGGAAGCCTAATCCGAATTCGGAAATAGTTGAAATCATAGAAAACTCTTATAAAAAACTTTTTAATAAGCAACCAAAAGTTCGTGCCATTCATGCAGGACTTGAATGCGGATTGATTGGCCATACATACCCAAAAATGGATATGATCTCTTTTGGGCCCACATTAAGGAATGTACACTCGCCTGATGAAAGACTGAATATTAAAACTACTAAAAAATTCTGTAACCTATTAATTGATGTTTTGAAAAGTATTCCGGAAGAATAAATATTATGGGTATTGACTATAAAGGAAGATTTAAATATTTATAGCCATCGGATGATTTTTTTATTGAAATTTATTGAGATTAATAGAAATTAATTGAAATAGCTTATGTGTCAAATAATGTCTAAAAACAATAAAATTATTTACCAATTAACAGTTGAGGATATTCAAAATGTAGCAAATCAGGAACTGGGAAGAAGTCTTTCAGATGTTGAAATTGAAAGCATTATTGAACCTATTGCTGAAAAAATTGCTTGGTATGATGCTATATGTAATGCAATTAATGATAACTATAAGGAATTTACAAATTCTGAAGAAAGAAAATAAATCAGCGTCATTTAATTTCTTAAAAACTATTTTATTGATTTTGACGCTGATTTACCCTGTAGAATAAACACAATTAATAATTTTTTAAATATAACATAATACTATTCAACAGGGTAAACGCAGATTTCTTATGATCATAGATAATCACGGAATTTTTAATACGTAATCTTATTATCTGTCATCCATAC
>CAZREZ010000531.1:700-2123 GCA_964599115.1 uncultured Bacteroidales bacterium | reverse complement strand
AAATTCTAACTTAATACCGGTGTATGCCCAAACATTAGGAAAAAGAGTATCTGCCCAGTTTGTTGGAACAGTATTATCAACGGTAAAAGGTGTTCCGGTTACATAATATTCAAGGCTAGCACTTGCATCCCATGCTTTCATAGTAGGATTACCGGGGGTATATCCGGGTTCACCGGTAGTAAAAACAGTAAATGCATCCAATCGGCTACTTGACCAGTTAGTACCTGCGGGTTTAACTGTTAAAACAAGTGCGCCCACAATTGTGGCGCCATCATAAATGGCTATCTCATCTCCGATATCTAATGAATCTCCATTAGGAAGTGTAGCTTCAGAAATATATAATTCCCATCTGGTTTCAAACATATCTCCTGTACCTACAATGAAGTGTGGAGTAATGGTAAAACTGGATTCACTTGCGAAAGCAGATCCGGCAAAGGCGTGGTCAATAGCCTGTACGCTCCAGTTATAGGTACCATCGGGCAGGTCATCTATTGTCCAGGAAGTGTTTTGTTGGGCATTACCAATTTGCACGATACGCCTGTATCCATTGGATTCATCAGCAATTGGGCCAAGAATATCCGAAGCACCCGGCGAAGTACCTATTCTCAGGTTATAACTCAGGCCATCCTGCGGGGTTTCATTGTCGGTAGCTGCATCCCAGTTGAAAATAACATCCGAACCTGAAACAGATGCAATCAGATTACCAGGATTAACAGGAGATGTGTTGGAAGTGCCTATATTGTTTCTGTATATTATTGACAATGGATTTGAATGTTTACCAGTAATCAAAATATCCAGGTCCCCGTCATTATCATAATCACCCCAGGCAGATGAACCTGCAGAAGATCCTGTCAAACCTGCATTTATATCTGTAAACGTTCCGTTGTTGTTGTTGTAAATTTTTGATATTGTTGTTACATTATCACCTGTAATCAAAATATCCAGATCCCCGTCATTATCATAATCACCCCAGGCAGCTGAACTAAAGATAAGCCCTGTCAGTCCTGCATTGATATCGGTGAAAGTTCCGTTATTATTATTGTAAATTTTTGATATACATTCTGAAGGGAAAGGCAATCCAGTAATCAAAATATCCAGGTCACCGTCATTATCATAATCACCCCAGGCAGCAGAACCAAGACTAACTCCCGGCAAACCTGCATTGATATCTGTAAATGTTCCGTTATTATTATTGTAAATTTTTGAAATACATAGTGAATTTGAATACTCTCCTGTAATCAAAATATCTAAATCCCCGTCATTATCATAATCACCCCAGGCAACAGAACCCCATCTAACCCCCGTTAAACCTGCATTGATATCTGTGAACGTTTCGTTATTATTATTGTATATTTTTGAAATATATACTGAATTTGAATACTCTCCTGTAATCAAAATATCTAAATCCCCGTCATTATCATAA
>CAZREZ010000531.1:0-600 GCA_964599115.1 uncultured Bacteroidales bacterium | reverse complement strand
TCACCCCAGGCAACAGAACCATACCTAACCCCCGTTAAACCTGCATTGATATCTGTAAATGTTCCGTTATTATTATTATAAATTTTTGATATTCTTCCTGAAGGTAAGATCAATCCGGTAATCAAAATATCCAGATCCCCGTCATTATCATAATCACCCCAAGCAGCTGAGCTATTGACAACTCCTGTTAATCCTGCATTGATATCTGTGAACGTTCCGTTATTATTATTATAAATTTTTGATATTATTGTTGGTCCTGTATTACCCATAATCAAAATATCCAAATCCCAGTCATTATCATAATCACCCCAGACAGCTGAACTAAAATTAACTGCTATCAATCCTGTATTGATGTCGGTAAACTGTTGCGGTAAACCAGTTTTCAATGAAATGAAAAAAACGAAAAATAATATAAAATGTAAGATTTTCATAATGTTAAGTTTTTATGTTATTGTAAATTATACATAATTTATTTTGTAAAGTTATATAATATTTTGTAACGGTTCACAGTTTGAAATTAGAAATTAGAAATTTGTATTATCATATTTTTGTGCTGTTGATAAACACATTCAACTTTGGACCAAGTTTTTCAATTATTAT
>CAZREZ010000530.1:0-2125 GCA_964599115.1 uncultured Bacteroidales bacterium | reverse complement strand
ACAAATAAATTCCAAATTTCAATGATCAAAACTTGTCCGTCCATACGGATTCCTTACAGTCATATGAAGCGAAGCAAATCCGCATGGATGGATGTCCGAAACTGTTTTGGTCATTGAATTTTTGAATATTATAATTTATTTGAAATTTGGTCCCGAAAGCTTTCGGGATGTCATTTGTGATTTTTAATAATTATTTAAACTATCGGACTTTATAGACCGGCATTAAGTAGTTACTAATTTTTAAATGTAATTAGAATCATAAAAAATATAATAGTATGAGAATAATCAAATTAATAACAGCAATAATTTTTCTTAACATAATTTTATTTTTTAGTGCCTGCGAAATGAAAAAAACAGGCTTGCCACATTCCACCGGGAAAACAGCAGAAATGCTGGTTGTTACAAATAACAAAGCTCAATGGAATTCAAAAATCGGTGAAAAGATCAAAGAATTTTTCGGGCAGGAACAAGTCTGTCTTCCACAGCCTGAACCTTTGTTTACTATGTTTAACATTCCTGAGAAATCATTCAGCAAAATGTTCAAGCCAAATCGCAACATTTTTATTGTTGATATAAATGAAAAAATTGAAAAACCACAAATTGAATCTAAAAAAGATTTTTGGGCAATTCCGCAAAGGGTTATAAAAATTACAGCGCCAAACGACAGTTCATTTATTAAAATATTTAATAAAAACAAAGAAGCAATTTTATCTCTTTATCAAGAGGTTGAAAGAGAAAGAATTAATAAGGCTTTTGCATCAATAAAACAAGGAAAGATAATTACTGAATTAGATAAAAACCTTATGTTAACCTTGTCTATACCAAGCGGGTATAAAATTTCCTTAAAGGATAAAAAATTTATGTGGATAAGAAAAGAAACTTTACAGGAAAGCCAGGGAATCATCATTTATTGTAATAATTATACTGATACTAATTCATTTAATCTTGAAAATATTGTTGCTAAAAGAAATGAAATCACTAAAAAGTATATTCCGGGTCCAACCGAAAATTCATATATGCAGGTTTCAGAAGATGTGATTCTGCCTGTAGCAAAACAAATTAATTTTAATGATCAATTTGCCATTGAAACACGCGGCTTATGGAAAGTTGAAGGTGATTTTATGGGTGGCCCGTTTTTGTGTTATACTTTGATTGATGAATTAAGAAATCGTGTTATAACAATTGATGCCTATGTTTATGCTCCTAAAGATAAGAAACGAAACTTATTACTTCAGTTAGAAGCAATACTTCACACTTTAAAAATTTCAGAGATTAAGGAATAAGCGGCAGCATTTGTTTATTTAAAGATCAAAAATAAACGTATACGTGCGTTATCATTAATATTTGCCTCCGGAATATCATTTACAACTGCTATAATAGAATCAAATTATTATTGGGAAAATTTATTATAATTTGAGTTCAGAGTTAAATATTTTCTGTTAGCAATAGTTTCATATTATTTAAATCCATTCAAATATTTTAAAAATAATTTAAAAACACGGTTGCTTTTTATCACTTTTCGGAATTAATAAATAAAGTATTAGTGTTTTTATTAATTAAAAACCAACCAAAATATTTGTAATCCAACCTTGGAATTATTATATTTGGAGAAATATTTTAAACCTAAAAAAGATGAAAAATCTTCTTATATTAAGTTTAAAATGCAAAAAATTAAAACTAATTCTTTTAATTCTTTTTTTATTAAGTTTCTGTTTTACTAAATCTCAAAAAGAAACATTAACAATAAGTATTCCTAAAAACATTAAAACATTACTTTGGCTTATCTTTATTAAAGGGCCTTATACTTCTTTTCCTTCTTGCCGGGCCTTACGGATTATCGGCACACCCACCACACAAAAACATCAGAACCTTGCGGCTTACCCTTTGCTCTTGATTATACTAGCGCGTAAATAATTCACGCGATCCATTGCTGCTACATGTTCTTTTTCTGTAAACTTTCCTTGCGTGTTATGGTAAGCTCCATTAAGATCGTTTGTCATTTTATCGACCTCTCCCTGTGCTTCTTCAGGAGCCAAGCTAAACCGCTTCATACTAAAATCACCAATCTTGTTCTCTGCAAACTGTCCGCCAATGCTTGCTAAGAACTTGATCCCTCTTGTATCTT
>CAZREZ010000529.1:0-2127 GCA_964599115.1 uncultured Bacteroidales bacterium | reverse complement strand
ATATTTAATCCTGTTCATAAAAACAAAATTATCCAGGCTGATACTTCCGGAAGTGCTTTTAAAGATTTAAACCTTGTGATATTTATTATGGAAAGTTACACAAGCGAACATATCGGGGCTTTAAATCCTTTACTTGAAAACGGTAATTACGAAGGATATACACCCTTTCTTGATTCGCTGATTAATAAAAGCCTGGCGTTTAAGGGCTATGCCAACGGAAAAAGGTCAATTGAAGCTATTCCTGCAATTCTGGCAAGTTTGCCCACTCTTATGAATTTTGATTACATCACTTCAATTTATTCAGGAAATAAAATCAACAGCATTGCAGGTTTGTTAAAAGAAAAAGGATACTCGTCGGCATTTTATCACGGTGGTACAAATGGCACTATGAGCTTTGATGCTTTTGTTAAAATTGCAGGTTTTGAAAAATATTACGGTAGAACAGAATATAATAATGAAAACGATTATGATGGAAAATGGGGAATTTTTGACGAAGAATTTTTTCAGTTTGCTGCAAAAAACATTAATCAGACACAACAACTGTTTTTTGCTACGATTTTTTCGCTGTCATCACACCATCCCTATTCCATTCCCGAAAAGTATAAAAATAAATTCCGCAAAGGAAATTTGGAAATTCATGAAAGCATTATGTATACCGATTATGCTTTAAAACAATTTTTTAAAACTGCTTCTGCAATGCCATGGTTTGAAAATACTTTGTTCGTAATTACTGCTGATCATACTTCCGAAACATATTATCCGCAATATCAAACCAATGCAGGCAATTATGCCATCCCAATAATTTTTTACAAACCAGGCAGCAACTTAACAGGAATAAAAACTGATATTGCCCAACAAACCGATATTATGCCTACAATTTTAAATTATCTTAATTTTGATAAAAATTTTATTGCTTTCGGAACCAATTTACTTGATACAACTTCATACCATTTTTCTATCAGTTATTTAAATGGCATTTATCAATTAATTAAAGATAATTACGTTTTACAGTTTGATGGAAATAAATCAACAGCTTTGTATAACCTAAGAACCGACAGTCTTTTGCATAATAATCTGATAAGCTCTGAAGAAACTATAAAAACCGACCTTGAAAATTTTATCAAAGCCATTATACAGCAATATAACAGCAGGTTGATAAATAATGAACTCATAATACAAAACTAACTGATGAATAAAAAGAAAATACAATTTATAATTAATCCTATTTCAGGTGTTGGCAGGCATAAGCTTATAGAAAAATATATTGATAAAAAAATTGATACTACTGTTTTTGATTATGATATTTCATATACAAAGCAACCATTTCACGGAACACAAATTGCCGGTGAATCAATAAAAAATAATTATGAAATTATTGTAGCTGTCGGAGGTGACGGCTCAATCAACGAAATAGCACAAAAGCTTATCGGATCAAACACTATTTTAGGAATAATACCAACCGGCTCGGGCAACGGGCTGGCACATCATCTTAATATTTCTGTTAACATACTTCATGCAATTGATGTAATAAACAACCTGAAAACAATAAAAATTGACACTGCCACAATTAATAATAATATTTTTGTAAGTATAGCAGGAGTCGGATTTGATGCCCATGTAGCAAAAAAATTCGCAAAAAATAAGAGACGCGGCTTTCTTACTTATTTCAAAATTGTTACTAAGGAATACCAACGTTATAAACCGAAAAATTATGAGTTGATTATTGATGGCAAAAAAATTAAGAGAGAAGCATTATTCATTAGTTTTGCAAATTCCGACCAGTTTGGATATAATACTACAATAGCGCCAAAAGCCGAAATAGATGACGGTTTGATTGATGTTTGTATCGTGAAAAAATTCCCATTAGTTGAATTGCCGTTTATTGCCCATTTGCTTTACTGGAAACAAATTGACAAATCAAAATATATTGAAGTAATTAAGGCAAAAAAAATAAAATTAACACAGGAAAATAACCAAACAATAAACCTTGATGGCGAACCTGTTAAACTTGGTAAAGTACTAAATATTAATATTAATCCTTTATCATTAAAAATTATTATTCCGTAATGTCTAAAAAGAAAAAACCAACAGGTATTGTTTACTCAACAAGCCCTGATTTTAACTATG
>CAZREZ010000528.1:0-2136 GCA_964599115.1 uncultured Bacteroidales bacterium | reverse complement strand
GTTTTACACTTTATTTTTTTTCCTATAAGGTGGTTAAGAAATTAATTGTTCATTACTCCTACCCTATAATTAATATTTTTTATCAACTTATAAGTCCGCTTTATATTACAATAATAAAACCTGACTAAAATTGTTGGGATATTAAATTGAAATACATTAGAAATTAGAAATTGATTGGAATTGGGGAAACTGAAATAATAAGAATTGAGAATTAAGAATTGAGATTTTAGATTTATGTATAATCATTGTTCGCAAAATAACATTCCATTTCTAAAACAATTACCTAATAATGCGAATCAAGGGTTGAAATTTTATTTAACCCTTGATTCGCATTAATACATAAATTTAAACTTCTTTCAATCTTAACTTATTAAGAAATTGAATGTTTAAGCTAATCCTTAATCAATCTGCCTACAGAAACATCATTATTTGAAATAATCTTCAATAAATAAATTCCGGGAAGTACTTCAGATAAATTATTAACAGTTAATTTATATAATCCTGAAGCATTTAATTTTTTGGTTTCTGAAAGTATTTTTTTACCTGTAATATCATAGATTTCAATCAAAACAGAAGAATTATCACCTTTATTATTATAAACAATATTAATATAATTTTTAAAAGGAAGAGGATAGATATTTATAATATTATTTTGAATAGAAACCGGGATTTCAATAATTGACAAAATATCATTTGCTTCAACATAATTAGGGATTCCATAACCTAAAAAATCATCGGGATTTGAAGCTTGACTACCACTTTGCTGTATTGCATTAGTTATTTCCATGTTTTTCAAAGAAGGATTTGCCTGCCACAGGCAAGCAGTCATACCGGCAATAACAGGAGATGAAAAAGAAGTTCCGTTTCCTTGAGCTATACCTCCATAAGGGCTTGCAAATGTAGTACCTTCACCTTGTGCGGCAACATTAGGTTTTATTCTGCCATCATAAGTTGGTCCGTGTGAACTAAAACTTGTATAATTTCCTGCACCATTTACAGCACCTATTGCAAATACACTGTCTCCATCAGCTGGAGCTCCAATATAATACCATGAACTATTTCCAGAGTTACCTGCACTATTAACAACGATGATTCCTTTACTTGCAGCAAAATCAGCACCTCGTGTAACAGGAGTGGTATTGCCATCCATATCGTGATAAGTATGGTTTTGATCAGGATTATCATATTCAGTATAACCAAGCGATGAATTTATTATATCAGCACCTGCACTGTCGGCAAATTCAGCAGCAGAAACCCAGTTATATTCTTCAATTAAAGTTTCCGAGCCACCATCTTCCGAACGTAACAGCCAATAAGAAGCTTTTGGTGCAGTACCAATAATTTCACCGGGCATATTTGCTCCCATAATTGAAAGTACACAGGTTCCGTGAGTATGTTTATTAAAAGTAATAGGGCCTCCATCAACAAAATCATGTGTGCCTAAAATCTGGTTATTATTCCATAAACTGTCAAAAGCAGGTAAAGTATTGACGCTCAGAAAGCCGGCATCAAGTACTGCAATTGTTTTTCCTTCTCCACGATAACCTATTTCATGCAAAACATCTCCCATTATCATGTGAATTTGATTATAAGAAGCACCATAATCAAAATAATCGTTAGCTTTATATTGCGAACTGCCAGAATGTTTTGCAGGAAATATTGATTCATTAGCAAAAAACGGCTTTTCAAAAATTTCATTTTCAAAACCATCTGATTTCATTTTGTTTTTTAGAACAGTTTGAACAAAAGGAAGTTCATTTATCTGTGCCAAGGCATTCGGATCAGTTGTATAAATTGTTATTCCGTTAAACCATTTATTCCTGTTCAAAACAGTAACTCCGATTTCCGCAACTTCTTCAACATAAGAAGGATTTACAGGCAAATCATTTTCAATTATATATATCCCCTGGTTAGTTCTTCTGTCAATTGCTTTTTGAGAAAGAAACTCTGAGGGATTAGTAATTGAATAAGGTGAATTATTTTTATCAGTAAACTGAACATAATATTTATTGGGTGAGATTTGAGAAAATCCAATATAACTCATTAAAATACATATGGTTAAAAAAATAATTTTCTTCATTTTGATTATTTTAAATTTTAATTAATGCAAAAATAACTTATTTAATTAAACAAGCA
>CAZREZ010000527.1:0-2139 GCA_964599115.1 uncultured Bacteroidales bacterium | reverse complement strand
TTTGAAAAAAATTAATAGACAAGTAATTAAAAATATTTTTTTTAATAAAATTAAAAAAAAAAAAAAAATAGTCATGAGTGGACAAAAGGGGAATTAGTTTCAAAGGGGAAGGAATGAAAGGGGAAATTAGATTAAATTCATTATTAAAAATTGATTCTGATGGTAATCTGTTATGGCGACGCGAAATTCGCGATTTGCCAATTGGAGAAGCATCCACTAGGAATACCATATTTGGTGAGGATGACCACATATATGTTGTAGGAGAATCATCAAATAGCTTAATTATTGAAGGAGACACTTTATACAACCCTAATTATCCAAATTATGGTTATTCCCAGTATATTGTTCAATATGATGAGGATGGAAATAAGCACAATGCATTCTTTATAGACATTGATCATTTTAGTATTTATTATTGGAACTTTGTAGTTAATGATAGTAGCAACTATTATATTTCCGGGATACTATGGCAAACGGTCGTGTTCGGATCGGATACTATTGAAATCACGGGAGATAGCCTCGGTTCAATAATTGCTAAAATGGACTCTTCATTTCATCCAATCTGGTACGAACATGTTATTACCAAAAATCAGGTTTTTCCTCGGTTTTTAATAAATTTATTTGATGACAGCCTTGCATTTGCAACTTCCACAACTGGAGTCTTTACATTTGCAGGCGTTAATTTTTCTTTTGGAAATAAAGAGGAAGTAATTCTTGGATTATTCAATCCAACTGGTGAATTAATATCATATCAGGTTACCCAAGCCACTAATGGCTTAAATATTTTTAAATTTTGGATAGATAACTGTGGTAATTATGTAATAAATGGCCATTATAGTGGAATAGCTTACTTTGGTAATGATACGATACATACTGTGTTGCCATATGAACGTTACAATGCTAAAAACTTCAGATATAAGCCTCAACCACTTGACATACCAAACGATACAATAGGGTGCGAAGAATTAACTCTATTTGGTCCGGAAGGATATTTGTATTACAAATGGAATGATGAATTATTAAATCAAAATTGGTTTCTTGTAACTAACACCGGAACTATAAATTTAAAGGTAGCTAATGAAGATGGTTGCTGGTTTGAAGGTGAAATCAATGTAACTATATTTCCAGAAATCCAGTTATCACTTGGGGAAGATACAACTATTTACCTTACCGATACTTTAGAATTAAATACTTACGGTACATGCGAATTCTATTTGTGGTCAACTGGCGATACTACGTCTGCCCTTACTATTCCAGCCAGTGATTTACAGATAGGTAATAATCAAATTTGGTTAAAAGTAAATAACGGTCCATGTTTTGCTTCCGATACTATTAATGTAATTGTAATAGATAACTCAGTTATCGAAGAATTATATAAACATACCGTCCTTATTTACCCAAACCCAGCAAATAACAGGCTGAATATCATAAATAATAGCAATGCAATCATCGAGAGCGTATGTGTTTACAATCTAACTGGACAAAAAATTGTAAATACGAAACCACTTAATAACTCCATTGATATCTTAAAACTACAGACAGGAATGTATATAATTGAATTGGTATCCAATCAATGGAAAGTTAGAAGAAAACTAATAATCAAATAATGCACTTGTGCATAAAAAGAAAGTAAAAATCATTAAAACGCTTTTTACTTCAATCGTTAATAGATTATGGTTATGAAGCCCGTTTGGTAAGGAGGTTAGGCTTATGTGATAAAACCTTACCTGTTAATCTGAAATCAAGCATGCATCTTTATCTGAACCATTTATCATTATTAGGTTTTACCAACATGAGAAACTATAGTTAACAACTATTGCAGAGCTGTCCGGTTGGGGCAGCTTTTTAAATGGATTGATTAACAGAATATTTTAACAGTTTTTAAGTTATATTATTTATGAAAAAAGTAATTGCTTTATTATTCATAATTCTGTTTTTAAACATAAATTTTTCAAACCTTAAAGCTCAGGTGATTAAGGGTGCGCTAATTGCCGGCATTAATATGACACAGGTTGATGGAGATGAAGTTTACGGTTTTAAAAAATTTGGTTTTAATGTTGGTGCTGCTGCGATAATACCTGTTAAAAAAAAGTGGTCAGTAAGCCTTGAAACCATTTTTTCTCAGAAAGGAGCTGATCA
>CAZREZ010000526.1:0-2141 GCA_964599115.1 uncultured Bacteroidales bacterium | reverse complement strand
TCAGGTAAACCTTTTTCCTGTCTCGCTCGAACAATCCATTGATGAAGATAATGAACATTTTGGGAAAAGATGAACTTAAAAAGTACCTGGAGGTACTTATTTTGTTAGTTTTGTCAATATATTGTCAAAAATGGGCCAAATTAAGCCGATCTAACATTAGCATATTTTTTAATAAAATAGTTACTGATTTTTTCAAAGTAACCTTAAATCGGCTTATATTTGTCTGATTTCTGATAAAAAGGAGAGTTTTTAGACAGACTGCCGTTATGGCTTATTAAACTAAGCATACATTAATGATAATTGACGAAGAAATAAAACATAGTGTTAGACTCGTATTTGAAAACTGAATGGTAAGAATTTGGTTTAGATGAAAACTATTGAGAATATGAAAAAAATAATTTTATTACCAGTCCTTATTTTGTTGATGTTAATCTCCTGTGAAAAAAAGGAAACTTCTACAGTCCTCTCCGGACAATTACCTGATGTACCTAACACCACCTTACAATTATTCCAAATTGGCCATTATTTCCCAGGTTTTAAAAGTCAGGCTAAGCTTGCCATAACTCAAACCGACAGTGCCGGGAATTTTGTGTTTAGGACTGCTCAGCTTAAATCAGGTTTTTACCAAATAATCAGAAACAAATATCATGTTCTGAAATATGATGTCTATCTAGAAGCTGGAGATTCTATCAATATTCAACAATCCTCATGGCAAGATGTGCCAAGATTAATGATAAGCGGGAAAGGTTCCGCGAAATTGAATTATTTAATTGAAGATTACCAGCGCTTCCCAAAAGACAAGGATTTCTACGAAATAATAAGAGGCAGTAGCTTTGAAAATGAGCTTGATTTCAAGGCTTTTGTCGACAGTATTTATAATATTCGTTTGAGCACATTAAATGAGAATAAATCAGTACCTGAAAAACTAAGAAGTCATTTTGAAAAACTAATCAATGCAGAAAGTGCTTCATTCTTACTCCAACATCTTGAAAGAAGAAACTCCTCTATGGATCAGGGACACGAATACTTCTATCCAGACTCAAGCTACCTTCTTCCAATAGATAATCTGGATTTCAATGATGAGTTCTGCATGAATTCTGAAACTAAGGAACTGGCCGGCTACTTTCTTGAATATAAAGCTAGAAATGCCTTTAAAGACAAGTCTGAATCCGATTGGTGGGAAGAAGGCCTTTCATGGAAACTAAACTATATTAGTGGTCAGCCAAAAAGTCTTTGGAATGATTATTTGGCTTTAAGTACTATAGAAGAATATTCTTTTGGAATGTTGCTGGAAAATTTCTTTGATAATCTTAAGGCTTTTGATAAAAAGATGGAACAATCCTTTTTCCATGAAAACAATCACCTTCTATATCAAAATAGTGTTTCCGATTACTTTGCTTTATCACCTGGTATGCCTGCACCAGATTTTTCATTACCCGATTCCAGTGGAAATCTTGTTCGTTTAAGCGACTTTAAAGGCAAAGTAGTTTACATAGATTTCTGGGGTACCTGGTGTTATCCCTGCATACAGGAAATTCCTGACGCATTGGAACTTCAAAAAAAATATACAAATAAGCCGGTGGTATTTCTTTATGTTGCACTTGAATATGATGAAGAGAATATTGCCGAATGGAAAAATTTCATTGCAGGAAAATATGAACGCTTCGGTAATTTCCTTGATAATAAACCCTTCCCTGGTATACATGTAGTGGCTGAAAAACAATTTGGAAATGAAAAGATTAAGCCATATAAATTAAACTTTGCGCCAACACATGTATTAGTTGACCAGAGTGGCAACATCGTAAGTGCTCGTGCTAAACGCTCTGCAGGCATTGCAGAGCAAATTGATGAACTTTTGGAATAGAAAGTATGATACTTTTCTAATTGAAAAGTGAGACTAAAGTCTGCTGGAAAAGAATTGAACACAAGGATCAAGGATGACAATGTAAAGAAACAAGCCATAACACCTAAGCATATAAAAATCCCGTAGTGCAAGCATCTACGGTTTTTATATGCATTGTTGAACGACACCAAAAGTAGCGGGATTAGCTATTTCAGAGGATATGTGGTTTTAATAATTGCCTGGATTTTACAAATTTGAAGATTGGCTTTTAGCAAGAGGGAAAATTGGTGATAGATTT
>CAZREZ010000525.1:0-2144 GCA_964599115.1 uncultured Bacteroidales bacterium | reverse complement strand
AAAGTGCTATGCCATAAAAAATGACATAGCACAATTTCAATTTATTTATTAATAATTAATTTACCCGACTTACTGAAACCGGAAACATTTAAAGTATAATAATATATACCTGATTTAATATTCCTTGTATCCCATATCCTTTGACCCTGATATCCTGAAATAGCAATGGTTTCTATTAATTTTCCATATACATCGGTAATTTTAATCACTCCTTTGCTTATGTCATCAGGTAATTGATAGTTGAATGTTGTCCACCCTCTTGCAGGATTTGGCTTAACCGTAATTTCAATACCATACACACGGGTAAAATCTTCCATATTAAAATTGCTGCTTTTATACCCTGCAGTGTCGTTTATATTGGGGCAGTTAAAATAATTATAATCACTTATTACCATAGTATATTATTTGTAGGTGTTTATTTATATACTATTATCCTGTAAAACTTTGCTAAAAAAACAAATTTATTTAGCAAATCCGCAATTAGTATGCGATTGATTCAACATTCAACACTCAACATTCAATATTCAACATTCAATTTTCATTATTTCTGCATATTAGACTTCGTAGTTTCAATGTTTTTATAAATTTTTACTTTTTTATTGATTATTGTATGTTGCTTATTGAATGTTTTTTTGCAATGGTCTAGCCCCTATAGAACTGGACTAAATTAGTAATGGTTTAAAAATACATTAAAATTCTCATTAATTTTGTTTTGCAAATAATAACTTTCAGCAGAGGAGTTCGCCACACTATGTGGTGACTTCTCTCTGAAAAAATATTTTATTTTCTTTTCTGTTTTTTTTACTTCAATTTCATTTTGGGCCCATAATTTAATAAAATCCATTGGTGTTTTGTTGAGTATTGACTTCATGATTCTTTTGTTGTTGTAAGTGTTGTAGAACCTACTAAAAACTGCCTTGGCTTCCTCCAGATCACCAAAGCAGTAATGGTTTATAACTAATTTGTTTATTGTGTTATGAAAAGATTCTATGTGACCATTCTGCTGTGGAGTTGCTGGTTTTATATATTCATTATCAATATTTAAGTTGTTAAGTATATTTCTAAATATTTTTGCTATAAATTGTGAACCATTGTCTGTTCTGATTTTTACTTTCAAAGTATTTGTTTCTATTTCCAAAGGGATTAAATAATTGTTATTTAACTCATTGATAAGTTCTACAACTTGGTTAGCTTTCATATTTATGTCAATTCTCCAAACTAATGCAGCCCTTGAAAAAACATCCATTAACGTAATCAAGTATGCATTTCTTTTCAACCCATGGATATAGATATATTTTATGTCTATTTCTAATGTTTCAAAAACCCTTTTGCACATTGGAGTATTATATTTCACGAAGACCCTATCAAACTTGTTTTTTTTAAATGGCTTAAAAAGTAGACTGTGCTCTTTCATCAACCTATAGACTTTTTTATGGTTTATCTGGTAGCCTATGTTTTTTAAGGCTTCAGTGGTTCTGTGATACCCGTAATCTATAAACTCCTCTTTAAGTATTTTATTGATTGCTCTGACTACATGGGCATTGCTGACCCTTTTGCCTTTGTACAAAGTGTACTGACTTGGTGCTTTGCCATTTCTTTGTCCAGTACTTTTGTAATAGTATGTACTTTTGGGCATTTGTGCAATTTCAAGTGCTTTTTCTATCCTTAGACCTAAAGAAACCATTTTACAGATTATTTGTTTTTTTGATTCATTTGTGCAAACTTTTTTTTTAATAGTTCATCTTTCATCTTGCTTTCCATCTCCTTTTCTGCAACTATTTCTTTTAAAAGCCTTATCTCTTTCTCAAGTTTCTTTACCATAGAGGCTTGGTTCTTACCTCGTCGATCTTCTAAGCCATCAATCCCATTTGCTTCATATTTATCTAGCCAACAATAATAACTTTTTGGTGCTACTCCGTGTTTGCGGCATCCTGCAACAACTCCTAAACGCTGGCAGTCTTTGATGATTCTTTCCTTTTTTTCTTTGCTCCGGGTCAATTGATTTCGTTTTAATTCCATAAAATTAGTAATTTAATTACTAATCTTTGTCCAATCTCTTAGGGGGCTAGAGCATGCAAATCAACAATTAGTTTTATTTTATTATCACAACTTTCCCTCTTTCAATTATTTTTAAACCTCTTTGA
>CAZREZ010000524.1:0-2147 GCA_964599115.1 uncultured Bacteroidales bacterium | reverse complement strand
AAAGCCAAACCAAAAAGTAATAATTTTTTCATGATAATAAGTTTTGGTTAAACATTAATCAAAAACATTCATTTTGCCTGTAAGGATATTTCCACTTTCCTGAAATATTTTAAAGATATAAATACCTTTCTTTAAATTAGGTAAATACACAAACTTTTTATAATCTCTATTATCGAAAGACGAAGTATTTTCTAGTACAAATTCTTTATTATAAACTAAATTACCATTGATGTCATAAATTTCAATTGTTTTGGCATCAGATAACGGAATGTTTAATTTACATCTACCGTTGTTCGGGTTGGGATAGATCAGTGGTTTATAAGTTTCTATAAATAAACTATCATAAAATTGATAAGGATTATTGATATTAATATTAAAAAAGGTAAATGGGTCTTCTGCTCTTGATAAAACGAACCAAGCAAATCGCAAAACGGTTTTACTTTTATATCCAGTAAATATTAACCTTATCATTTTTATATCACTTAAATCCTGAAGATTTCCAATTATTGTATCAGGATATTCAACCGGTATTTTTATTCTTAACCATTTTGCACATGTAATTTCACCATTTGGAAGAGGAATTCCTTGTGCTAAATAATCATCAACAATATAAATATTTGATGTATCACAAACTGTTTGGCTGAGATTTATTTCGTATTGATAATATTGTTCTGTTGTATCAAAAGCAAAATTTGAATTTATATCTTCATTGTCAGGAAAAGTAGTATAAGCTGTAGGATAAGCTTCAGTAACATTAATCCCTGTATTACCATCAGAATTATTGAAATTTTTATATCTTTCCAGTATGCTGGAATAATCCGGATCAGCATCAAAATCAGAACCCCTGAAATAATGA
Organism: uncultured Bacteroidales bacterium; assembly: GCA_964599115.1. Lineage (GTDB taxonomy): Bacteria > Bacteroidota > Bacteroidia > Bacteroidales > JADFUO01 > JADFUO01. The sequence goes on along the minus strand of CAZREZ010000524.1, from coordinate 1,291 downwards.
TAGTTGTCAGCTGAAGGGTCATTTAAAGCCAAAATGTATGCAGTAGATTCCTCTCCAAACTCATTTTTTAGATTATATAAATAATTAGCAAATTTTTCTTTTTCCTGGGTGTCAGAAATCCCATCCAGTCCAAGGTCTTGATAATTTTCATCAATAAAATAATTATTAGAAGGAGTATTGAATGGAATTATTCCAAAACTACTATTATGTCCTGAGTTTGGGACTATGGCGTTTTCATAAAATTGATATCTGTCTTTATTAATATCTTCTGAAAATTTACCAATTTGTATCAATAATTTTGGAAAGCAGGAAGAGGTGTCAATTGGAAAACTCATATGATAAGGATCCAATAGCAAAATATCAATATATTTTACTCCTAATCCTTCCAGATTTGAATATTCAATGTTTCTCATTATTCCGCTCCATCTTGTTTCAGGTTGATTTAATTGTCCTGAAGAATTTATTCCTGCAGAATATTCATCTTGCAAAACATTGAAATTATACGGGCCTCTTAAGTTTGGATAATAAGCCAGATCAAAAGTATGAAGGGATGTTGGAATCCCAGACGGAATATCTTTCCTTGGAAAAATTTCACACTCAAATATAGGCCTCACTTCTTGTTTTGAGATTTCTTGTTTAGAAATATTTGGAGGTAGAACAGTTGACCTATAATCAGTAATAATCGGATCAATTTTATACCAAGCAATTTTTGCTCTGTTATGAAGTATTTTTTGATCATCTGTTAAAATAGCTTCAGGGAATTTATCTGGCTGTCCGTGTGGGATACCGGCAAGTTTCCAATATCGGTAAAAATCACCAATGTCAATGTATATCAATGTATCAGGAATTTCATAAATACCTTGAGAGTTTTTTTCCAGAATATTAATTTCTGCTCCGGAAGAAATCAATTCAAGGTTAATGATCTTAATTAAATTGTTTTTATAATCCGCAATCCAGTCATAGTATTCATTGATAATTATATTGTTTGCTTTAACAATAACTCTTCCTGGAATCAAATTAAAACCAGCATGATAAACCGGATAATTGTTTTCCTGAGTAATACTTGATTTAGTTATCAGGGCAGTAAATAAAATTATTATATAATAATTGTATTTCATAAAAATGTATGATTCTATCGGTGATTTTATTAAGAACTTCAAATATAATAAATTTAATCTGAATAATCAAATTTTATCTTAACACCCTTAACACAAATATTTATAAAGAATTTTATTATGTTCTTTTGGCTTGAACCAAAAGAACCAAAAGTTCAAGACTTCTTAGAATTCCC
>CAZREZ010000523.1:0-2153 GCA_964599115.1 uncultured Bacteroidales bacterium | reverse complement strand
ACTGTTTATGAAAAACTTGATTTTAATACTGAAAATTTAAGTCAGGTAGAAAATTATTTATTTTTATCCCAAGAAAAACAATATGTTGAAAAAGGCCAATGGTTAACCCTTTGTAATTACCTTAATAATACTTATTCATTTACAATAGATAAAGTTTTTTTTGTTGAGAATAATCCATTTATTATTTTTACAAGTACCAATATTGAAAGTGATAAAATCCATGAGGTTTATAATCAAATTTGGAATATGGCTCGCCCTCGCTTTCTTTTTCTGGCCAACCCTGTTCGATTAGAAGTATATGATTTAGCTGGAAAACCGGTAAAAGACATTAATGAATTAACACCTTTAGCAACTGTAACAAGTATTCAACAAATAGCTACGAAGTTAAAAAAATATCGTAGAGAACAAATTGAAACAGGAAAAGTGTTTGGTGATGAAAAATTTGATACTCCAAATTATTGTTCCAATATAAGCCTTATAAATGATTTAAAAATTGTAAGAGAAAAATTATTTGATATCGGGTTAAATAATAGTAAATTAAAATATGCACATGCTCTTATCGGTAGGTCCATTTTTATTAGATACCTCGAAGATAGGAAAATTATTAAATACAATTACTTTCAGAAAGTTGCCAATACTAATCCGGGATGGAAAGCGATATTAGATAAAAAACTTGATAGGGTCTTTTTTAGAGAAGATATGGCATTTACGCTCTTTCCAAGAGTACTAACTGACCATGACTTCACCTATGCTCTATTTGATCAGTTGGCAAAAGATTTCAATGGGGATCTTTTTCCTACTGATAATGAAGAAAAAAAAGCTGTAACAGGCGACCATCTTTCATTATTGCAAGATTTTTTAATTGGAAATGTTAAAGAACAAAAAAATATTTTTCTTTGGGCATACAAATTCGATATTGTTCCAATTGAATTGATTAGTAATATTTATGAAGAATTTTATCATTTTGAAAACAGATTTGACCCAAAAACAAAAAAATTAAAAGATAGCAAAGGCACGTATTATACTCCAGCTCCTTTGGTCGAGTTTGTTCTTTCAAAAGTTTTAACTTCCGAGCAACTAAAAAACAAACCACGAGTAATGGATTCTGCGTGTGGATCAGGAATATTTTTGGTTGAAGCATTTAGGCGAATGGTTCGTTATGAATTATTCAATAAAAGGAAGGAATTCCTTTCTTTTGAAGAGTTATTGAATATTTTAGAAAATCAAATTGCAGGGATTGAACTAAATGAAGACGCAATAAAAATTACTGCATTTAGTTTGTATCTTGCTTTACTGAATTTTCAAAAACCACCTGATATTGAGAAAAAGTTACAAGAAGGTAAAAGACTACCGATGCTTATTTGCTCCAACAAAAAGCAAACTGAAAAAACGTATTTTGATATTTTATTAAATGCCAATACTTTTAATATTGAATATTTAAATGTTGATAGAAATATCAGGGATAAATTTTTAAGTAACTGCGCGGATATTGTTGTAGGAAATCCACCATGGGGAGCACCTCCACAAAAGGATACAGAAGCACGTATAGAATTAAGAATAGTTGAGGATTGGTGCATTAAGAACCAAAAGCCAATTTCAGACAAAGAACCTTCTCAGGCATTTTTGTGGCGAGCAATTGATTTACTGAAGCCCGGTGGAATTGCGGGAATGTTAGTTTCATACGGTGTTCTATTTAAGAATTCCAAAACTGCCATTAATTTTAAAAATAAATGGTTAAATAGTGTTACCTTACAAAACGTTACTAACTTTATTCATGTAAGAGATGTATTCTTCACAAAAGGTATTTCACCCTTTCTATCTTTAGCATTTAAAAAACAAATCCCGTCATCTGAAAGCTATATTCAATACTGGACTGCAAAACGAACAAAGATTATTGAAAAATCCAAATGTGTGGTTTTGGATTACAATGATTTTAAATTTATTAAATACTCAGATATTACTAATAGTATATGGAAGATATTCTATTTTGGTAATTATAGAGATTATTCTTTAATAAATACTTTAAGAGTCTATAACAAATTAGAAAAGTTGGTTGATATTAAACATACAGGAAGAGGTTTTGAAAAAGGAAAAAGGTATGAAGCAAAATGGTTGTCCGATTATAAAGTATTAGATAAATCTTTTCTAAAAAA
>CAZREZ010000522.1:0-2159 GCA_964599115.1 uncultured Bacteroidales bacterium | reverse complement strand
GTTCAAAGCATTTGTGACTATATAGCCGATCCAAATGGCGATTTATATATATCAGACAATGCATATGGCTGCAATAGTCCTGATGAGGTCCAGGAGGCATGTGAGACTGTATCTATTCAGGAACAAGACCTCGAAACACTTTTCAATGTATATCCAAGTCCTGCAAGCCATTACCTGTTTGTTGATAATCGAAGCAGCCATGAAATCAACAAGATATTAATATATAATATTATGGGACAAATTATTAATTCATGGGATTACAAGGAGCCACTGATCCATATCTCGGAATTAAATCAGGGAGTTTATATTCTTGAGATAATCGCTGATGATTTAAGAGAAAGGATTAAGTTCGTAGTAAGAAATTAAAACACAGGCCAAACAAAGGTAATCGTTGCACAACCCCATAATTATTCAGATCATAGAACGAAAACAAAGCTTTATAAGGATGCCTGTTTTTAGAGTACAATTATTGGTGCGGAAAATTTTGTAAGCTTAAATGAGCTTAAAATACTCCATATCATATCCCAGGAAATATAGAATATCCAGGCGCATCTTGCTATGTTCTATTAATCTGCGATCGTCGGTTATATTTTCAAGATAACCTACAAGGCATAGTTTATAGAATACTACAGGGTCAATACTATCCTGGCCACATTTACCATAATAGGATTGTGTAGAGTTATAGAGAAAGCCCAGATCTAAGGCTTCCTTTAATCGCCGGTAGAAATTATTTTCCGGCCATTTCATTCAATTTCCTGAGAAGTTCTTCCGGTAGTGTACTGGTAAATGTAGTCATTATTTTTGATCTATATTTATAAAATACAAATATAGATCAAAAATATGATAAATCCAAAATAAAATTTGTTTTTTATTAATATTTATACTTATATTTGTTTCGGATATATGTATTAAGAATAGAATTTCTATTTATTTCGAATACATAGTTTTGCTACGCATTTGTTAGAGCAAGAAGACAACTTACGATATATTCAGGAATCCTTTGGATGAGTTATGTAATGATAGTAATTAATTTTTTAGGTACGCTTATTACACCTATATTGGAAGATATAGTTACCTTAGCACACAGATATAGAAAAAATAAACGTACTGGTAACTATACACAAACGTTAGCCACAATCCCTCTACGGAGAAAATTCCGTTGAATATTTTCGCTAACGAAAGGGGAAAAATGCTTAAAAATGAAAGAAATTGAAAAAATATTAATTAACTGTAAATTAAACAATTAACTTTGACGTTAGTTGGAAGTTAAATGAAGATTAATGACAAAAACTAAAAATCAAAGAATGGTTACTTTTTCAATTATTTTGGCAGTTGTCGGTGGGATTATTGTGGTGGCGAGTTTAGCCTTGTATAGACACTATTCTGGCAAGGTTAATACAGAAAGAGAACAAAAAGCAACGGAACAACGAGACAACATAAGCAAAAACATTTCATCTTCTAAGGAAGAACTGTCCGACAAAATAAGCAAGGGAGATTCAATGATTGTAGAGAAAGTAGAATCAGGTAAAAAGGAAATATTAGAACAACAAAGTCAATCATCGGGGAAAGCGTCTACGGAACGACAAGAATCCGCCGAAAAAATTATTGATAAAATTGATGAGACAAGTATAGTTCAAGTGGGAAAACAAGATGAAATACTCGACAAACTTGAAGAATTTACATCCCATTCTTACAAACCTTTAAACAATGCAACCAAACAGCAAATAATTGAAAATCTTAAATATTTAAAATCTAATACCGAAACTATCCCGGGTATGTCAATTGAAATAGAAACCGGAAATTCCCAAAGACATAAAGTAGCATTAGAATTGGAATCTATGCTTACGCCTCTTGGACTTGGTAGTTATGGGAAAGGCAATACCTTTATGGGAAGATTTCCTGACCATCCTATTTCACTATTTTGTAACACTGAAAACTTACCTTATGCAAAAAAATTGCAGGGTATACTTTCAGCATACATTAAAGAGGGAATAGTTATAAGACCAGATACAAAATTTTCAAAAAGCTTTTTGCGATTATATATAAATGGTAACCCTGAGTTTTACAATGATGGTACCATTAAAATAAACTAAAAAAACCTGTGCCTAACACCTAAGCATATAAAAATCCCGTAGTGCAAGCATCTACGGTTTTTATAT
>CAZREZ010000521.1:0-2161 GCA_964599115.1 uncultured Bacteroidales bacterium | reverse complement strand
GAAAAGAGATGATTAAGATTTTTGTCAAATTTTTCAACATAAACTCCCGAGCCTTCGGCATTATAAGTTAGAGAGCCCTTTTTATTCAATCGCAGGGAATAATAAAAATCTTCATTATAAGCAAAAAGCCGGCTTATATTACTGCGTGACGGAAGTTTATAATCCTCCCCAATTGTACAATCATACAATTGCTGCCCTGATAAATTGCAATTTAAAGATAAAAAGAAACATGACAGGAAAAATAATATTATTCCGGTTTTTTTCATAATTAGCAAATATAGTCAATGTATAAGCAAATCAAGCTTAATTATTAAAAAATTAAACATTTGACATGACACGAATAACTCCTTATGGAATAGTGTAGACTGATCAACAGGGTTTGCAGTATAAATCTAAATTATCAATTACAACAAGCTATTTAAATTGTGAACGGTTGCCAAAGAATTACGCACCCCAATTTTCCCTGTCCAGACTACGGTAGTGAATGGCTTCGGCAAGATGTTCTGTTTTAATATCAGGACTGTTTGCAAAGTCGGCAATTGTGCGCGAAACTTTAAGTATTCTGTCGTAAGCACGTGCTGAAAGGCTTAATTTTTCCATTGCATTTTTTAGCAAAGTATTGCCTTCTTCATCTATTTTACATATTGATCTTAATTGTTTACTCGTCATTTGAGCGTTACAATGAATATTTTCATTATCTTTATATCTTTCTTCCTGAATTTTTCTGGCAGCAACAACCCGTTCTCTTATAACTTGACTTTTTTCTCCGGGGCTGGCATCGGTTAATTCTTTAAAAGGAACAGGTACTACTTCAACATGAATATCTATACGGTCAAGCAATGGGCCGGAAATTTTATTAAGGTATTTCTGGACGATTCCCGGTCCGCATACACATTCGTGATCAGGATGGTTGTAATATCCGCAAGGACAAGGATTCATAGCAGCAATCAACATAAAACTTGCCGGATATTCAATAGAAATTCTTGCCCTTGAAATTGTTACAGCTCTGTCTTCCATAGGTTGTCGCATTACTTCAAGAACAGTTCGTTTAAATTCGGGTAATTCATCTAAAAACAGTACACCATTTTGAGCCAGTGATATTTCGCCCGGCTGAGGAAAAGTTCCACCTCCAACAAGTCCTGCGTCACTTATGGTATGATGCGGAGAGCGAAAAGGACGTACAGAAACCAAAGATGCATTCCTGTCCATTTTGCCTGCAACGGAATGAATTTTTGTTGTTTCCAGTGCTTCATGCAAGTTCAAAGGTGGTAGGATAGATGGCATACGTTTTGCCAGCATGGTTTTCCCTGAGCCGGGAGGACCTATCAATATAACATTATGCCCACCTGCAGCAGCAATTTCCAGCGATCTTTTTATGTTTTCCTGTTCTTTTACATCAAGGGACTATAAAATAAACAAATATAAAACATTGATAAAGAAGACTTATAATATTTATCTTAAATTATTTTGTGTATATAATAGTTAATAAATAAGATGATATTAAGACGAATTTAGTATTTTAACAACTCTATCATATCATTAAATTTAAAAAGGGGGGACTTACACCCCCCAAAACACAACAAAACCATGCAATTTCGCTTAAAACACTATTATGTCGTGCACCAAGACAATAATTCATAATATTTCTTAAAAACAATTAAAAAATGAAAATAAAGTGTAATTTTACATTTTATAGTAGCCAAAACAATTAAAATAATAGCCATGATCATTGATGAGGTTTTTCCAAGTCCAACCGTCAAGCAAGTAATATTTCAAATAAAATTTCCAAACTTGTTTTATATTGAGAACAAGATTGGTGAGTTTCAAGTTAGAATAATGAACCTTTTTCCAGAATCATCACTTGTTCAAAGGAAACAGATATTATTTGCTGATATTGGACTAAATCAAAAAGTTGAAGAAATTGTTCAACCTAACCAGACTAAAAAGATTTGGCAATTTACAAATAAAGATGGTGTTGAACTAAATGTTTTAGCTGATTCATTAGATATTTCTTCAAAATCTCATAAAACATATAATAATGAGGGATCAGATAATAAGTTTAGAGACACTATTCAAAAAGTGCTTGATGTTTTTTTTGAATTAGTCAAAATACCTATTATAAATAGGTTAGGCCTTCGTTATATAGATGAAATACCTGCAA
>CAZREZ010000520.1:0-2171 GCA_964599115.1 uncultured Bacteroidales bacterium | reverse complement strand
CAGCGGTGCGGTTTGAAAGATAAGTGCGTGAAAAGCCCTCCAGAATTTATAGCAAAACGTTGGGCATAATTTAATTTTAACAATATTGGAATAAATGATAAAATTTGGCAAAGACATAAAGTATATCGATATTGCCAAGATTATTGATGAAAGTAACTCGGAATTATTAAATAAACTGCCTGGATTTGTCGTTAAATGGATTGCAAAAATTATCAGGCAAGATGAAATAAACCGTATTCTTGGAAAGTATTCAGATTATGCCGGAGTAGATTTTCTTACTAAAATAATCGAAGAGTTTAATTTGAAGTTAGAGATTAAAGGGAAAGAGAACCTTCCGGAAAATAGAAAGTGCTTTTTTGCCGCAAATCATCCTTTTGGTGTGATAGATGGATTGGTATTGACCTTCACGGTATCTGAAAAATATGGCAACCTGAAAGCAATAGCTAATGATGCTTTTATGTTTGTGCCTCAATTGCGTCCATTGATTGCAGCGGTTAATGTTTTTGGACGTTCATCAAAAGAGTATATAAAAGCACTGGATGATACGTATAATTCGGAAATTTCCATAACACACTTTCCTGCAGGCACTGTATCAAGGCTAAAAAATGGAAAAGTGCAGGATTCAGCGTGGCAAAAAAGTTTTATTACAAAAGCTATTTCAAGCAAAAGAGATATAGTCCCGTTCTATTTTTATGGCAGAAATTCCCATTTGTTTTATATGGTATATATGGTAAGGCAATTGTTTGGGATTAAGATTAATATTGAGTTATTGCTCTTGCCTCGTGAGATGTTTAGAAAGAAAAATAAAACCATAAAAGTTAAGATTGGAAAACCTATACAATATCACATGTTTGATGAATCTTCATCTCACAGGGACTGGGCACAAAAGGTGTGTTCTCATGTATATAAGTTGGAGAACAATAAAACAAAAGATGATTTCTAAATTATAAAACTATGAAGTTCAATTTTCGCGAAAGCTTGTTCAGAATTTGGTATTGGTATGTGAATAAACTTGACAAAAATGCTGAAATTTTATTTATGAACTACGGATATAGTGATAAAGATCAAGAGATTCCAATGGATGAACAAAACGAACCTAATCGATACTCTATCCAGTTATATCACCATTTGGCAAGTGCAACCGAGATAAAAAACAAAGATATTGTAGAAATAGGTTGTGGCAGAGGAGGAGGAATGTCCTATATTACTAAGAATTTTTCACCTGCTTCAGCTAAAGGGATTGATTTGGATAAACAAGCTGTCTCGTTTTGTAACCGCCATTATACTTTGGATGGTTTATTGTTTTTACAAGGCCATGCCCAGAATCTAAGTCTGGAGAATAATACCTGTGATGTGATGATCAATGTTGAATCATCTCACCGTTATCCTGATATGGCGGCATTTCTGGGAGAAGTATCACGTATTTTACGTCCCAATGGATATTTTTTATTTACAGATTTTCGATACGATTATCAAATAGAAGATTTAAGGAAGGAGTTGGAGTTGAGTGGGATGTCGGTGCTAAAAGAAAGATTCATTAATGAGGAAGTTGTTGCTGCTCTGGAGTTAGATGACGAACGCAAGCGCAAGCTTGTAAAAAAACTGACACCTAAATTTCTTCATAAAATAGCCCTAAATTTTGCCGGGACAATAGGTTCTGAAACATATAACCAATTTGCATCACGTAAGTATATTTATTTCAGCTATGTGTTAAAAAAGTTATAAGTATTAGAATGTTATTATTGGATTAATTATATATATACAGGGCAACATAATAGTATGTTAAGTGATGGTATCGAATAATATTTTCTCAACGTTTGTTAGAATTCATTTTGATCGAGAACATAAAGTTGCCAGTATAAGCCATATAAATATCTACGGCATCCTGGTTATATGGGGATTTTATTAAACAATATTCTTACACCAATTATATTAGGTTCTCTTTACGTTTTAATACCAGCATTTTTTAATATTACTTTATATAATACTAACCAAATATGAAGATAAAACACTTCAAATGGAACTTGACAGATTTAATTTGTTTACTAAAAAAGTTCGTTATAGATTAATACCTTTTTTTGTAAGAAATATGTTTGCAAAGAAAATTAAACTATGCCCAATAAATAAGCTTCAAACGGCTTGAAAAGCCCAGTTTGAAGCAAATGTTGAAC
>CAZREZ010000519.1:0-2181 GCA_964599115.1 uncultured Bacteroidales bacterium | reverse complement strand
GCGAAGATATGGAAATGATTGCAAAATTGCTTTCTTTAAAAATGATGAAAGAAAAGGGAACTGTTTTTAGTGATCACACTCATATTAAAAAAGTTGCAGGAAAAACCATTTATGCAAAAAAAGATGGGAAAGATATTCAATTTTATGATATTGATATAATTGTGGTTTCAACAGGTATGAAAAGCTTTAATATCTTGGAAAATAAATTGAAAAATAATATTTCGGTTCATGTTATTGGTGATGCCAAAAAAACAGGTAACGCACAAGATGCTATAAAAGATGCTTATGAAACAGCAAAAATTTTATAATGTAATAATAATTTTAATTTAGCATACAATCCATGATGCGCATATAGTGATGCGTATGTCTGTCCATTTGTGCCTCCTGAAAACTGGCTTAAAGTACCGGTTTATGCAGGAGAAAAAAACTATACTTTGGATGAACTATAAATAATCTTATATTGATTTACTAAATTTTATAAAAAATATTCAACAAAGGAGACAAAAAAATGTTTAAAGTAGAAAGAGAAAAATGCACAGGATGTGGAATCTGCATTAATGTTTGTCCTGTCGAAGCAATATCAATGAGCAATGATAAAGCAAAAATTGATTCTGTAAAGTGTACAGATTGTGGGAAATGTGTGGTAGTTTGTCCTACACAAGCAATTTATTCTGACAAAGAAGGAAAATTGCAGTATTCTAATGATACTGTAGGTAGTTTGGGAGAAGGAATGGGAAGAGGAATTGGAAGAGGAATGGGAAGAGGAATGGGAAGAGGATTAGGAAGAGGTCCTCGAGATGGAAGAGGACATGGAAGAGGTGGTGGAGGCCGTGGTCGAAATTAAGTTCACTAAGTTCAGACTTACCCTGTTAAATTTTTTTTATTTAACTAAGGTTTTTGGAAATAAATAATTATAAAAAAAATATTATGTCAGAATTTATAAACAACAATGAAAAACGAGTAGAAGAGTTACTCGCATTTTCTCTTGGGATGATGAGCGGAGAAAATGGCAGAATGCTTCTTAAAAAATACAAGGAAGCAATAGAACATGTTACGCCTCACGATATGTTGAATCTTGAAGATAAACAAATAAAAATGGGCATTAAACCTAAAGCAATTAAGAAAGATGTCGATAAAGTAATAAATATCTTTTTTAATAAGCTTAAGGAATATAGTTGGGAAAAACCTAAAGAAGGTACTTTTCTCTATTATTTAATGCTGGAAAACAGGGCTTATGAGTTTAAATTGAATGAAGTTAAGAAAATAATAAAAAGCTATAAAGGTCGTGAAGTATCAGATTTCAATCAATTTAAAAATGATTTGCTTAGTCGTTTTGAAGAGTATCAGGAATTTGAATCTCATTATGTTAAAAAAGAAAATATCCTGTTTCCTTTCCTTGAAAAAAAATGGAGCAATTATCGTCCAATAACTGTTATGTGGTCGTTACATGATGATATTCGTAAAAAATTAAAACAAATAATTCAAATTTTAAAATCTGAAACTTCATCGTGGTCAGATCTTAATAAGGAAATTGGGGCATATTATTTTTTGGTATTTGGAATGATACAAAAAGAAGACTTAATAATTTATCCTGTTGCTTCTGAAACGGTCTCAGATGATGAATGGGAAGAAATGCACAATCAAAGTTTTGAATATCCTTTTTCATTTATTGAATCACCTGCAAAACCTAAAAATACAAAAGAACCTGTTCTGAAAAAGCAAAAAGTAATTTCTGAAGTTGACGGTGATTTAAAGTTATAATCAGAAACAGGAGAACTCAATCTCGAACAAATATTGCTATTATTAAATAATTTCCGCCTTCTAAAAAAGCTTATAAACAATGCGGGCTAAAGTCGTAACATAAAAAGATATCGTAGTAAATTTAAAGATAAATGCAAATTTCAGCAAAACGGTCAAAAATTAACTTCCGAAGTTTTTTGTGGCATGCAGTATTTTTGGCATTAGCTTCTAACTTTATGGATGTTGATACCATTATCCCTTCAATGCTTGTAAAAGCAGGAGGGAACTCTGTACATCTCGGATTCTTAACGGCTATTATGCTGGGAGGCTCAGGTGTTTTTCAGTTGATATTTGCTCCGATATTATCTAAGAATTCGCTTAAATTAAAATACCTGCTTTTGGGAATAAATCTTAGAATTATAGCATTATTATTAATGTCTG
>CAZREZ010000518.1:0-2183 GCA_964599115.1 uncultured Bacteroidales bacterium | reverse complement strand
ATGTTTAACCAAAACTTATTATCATGAAAAAATTATTACTTTTTGGTTTGGCTTTGGCATTAAGTGTATGCTCTTATTCCCAAAGAGGTTATACAATTAAAGATGTTAAAACAGCAAAAGTTCCTTTACGAAAAATAATTAAAGGTGCTGAATCTCTTAAAAAAAACACTTCCGGTACTGACGAACTTAAATCATCTTCATCAGTAAATAGAGATTTTATTGTTACAATTATTGATATTGGACAGACGCCAAATGCTTATGACTATGGATATGCTGGAGGGCAAAGATCATTGGTTTGGGCAAATGATGACCTGAATGCAGTAACAAATATTCATTCAGATACTGCCGGTAATCTTGCTTATGATTTGTCGCTAAATAACGGGCAGACCTTTGAAGACAATATTATAATTTACGAATGCCAGTCTAAAAATAATGCAGCCCATTATCCAAATAGTGCAATTTATAATCCTGCAGGAAATACCGAACCTGCTAATGCATGGTTTACTTTTTTTGCATCAACTAATGACGATTTAAACGGTTCGGGATATTGCTATGGTGTTGCTAATCTTGCTAACCATGCTGATACTACCAGGCACATAAAATATTCTCATGATAACTTTTTTTACGGTACACCTAAAGCATTTACAATTACTACTTCGGGTACTGCATGGGTTGTTGACCCGAATGTGGATTATACTTCCGGTTCAGGTGTATACCAGGGAAATCTTATTATTAACGAGGGGACATTTATTGATAATGATTATGTTTATGAAGAATGGCTTTTTGATGCCCCAATGACAGGAACAGGATATGTTTATGATGAAAAAATCGCATTCGCTCCTGACGGATTAACAGGTTATATTTCATTATTGGGTAATAACGAAGGAATCCCATTCTCAACTGATGCTATTTATCCCATAGTTTATAAAACTACCGATGGTGGACAAACATGGAGTGATGCTATTCCAATACAGCTTGGAGGACCTGATGGAATTGAAGAAGTTATTTGGTATTTAACCGATGAACAAATTGGCGAACTTTTTGAACCGCCTGTTCCTGCAAGGGATGAAATAATTTATACAACTGCTTTTGACCATGATATCGTAGTTGATGCCCTTGGATATCTTCATATCGGTGTAATTATTGGTATAGCAGGAATTGACCCATACTCAATCGTTACTGCAAGTTATTCCTTTGCTGCATTTGAAATTATTCCATATATTCCATGTGATTATACATGTGGAAATTTCTTAGGTTCATGTAAAAATTTCCGTGGTAACTTTGGCGACTTAACCGAAGATAACCGTATCAATGCTTCTGTTACTACCGACGGTTTGATAATTACTATGACATGGCTTGACACACAACTTGAAGGTGTTGAAGAAAATAACCAACCGGATGTTTATGCACGTGGATTTAATCTTGCTACTGTTTATTTATCAGGCGATGAAGTAGGTGTAGACTTACCTAATAATGTTACTGCTTTCTCATATGGAATGTGGCAGTCATATTTTGAAACTACTTCTCATTATACATTAACAGTTGGCGATCAATATATAGTTCCTATTGTTTTTGAAGATATGGTTCCAATAGATCCGTCTGCAGAAGTACAATTTAAATATATACAGGATTTCAACTATACTTGTGAAGATTTTATTTATTCTTCACTTTGTTTCCCGGTCCAAATAGATACTGTACTAATTAAAAATGATTTGACATCTGTTTCACAAAACCATCCTAATCCATTTAATGATATTTCAAATGTAACTGTTAATCTTGAAAAAGCTTCTGAGCTTAGCTTAGAAGTGTTAAACTTAACCGGACAAAAAGTTTATGAAATAAATAAAGGAAAAGTTGGTGCCGGCTCTCATACATTAACTATTGATGCAAGCACATTAAATCCGGGAGTTTATTTTTACACTGTATATGCAGGTGAGGATAAGGTTACTAAGAAAATGATTGTTAATTAATCTTTACTTACATAATATATTTACTAAAGCTCCCAAATCGGGAGCTTTTTTCCTGTTTTCCGAACACATAAATAAAGTTGAATATTTCAAGGCTGCTGAAAATTTTCTACAAAAACTACAGAATAGGTTTTTTCACGCATTCCAAGCCGTCCCGATGTTTTGTTATTTATTTTATCGCTTAGGTTTTTCCTTCGGGACTTCGGGAATGCTTAC
>CAZREZ010000517.1:0-2185 GCA_964599115.1 uncultured Bacteroidales bacterium | reverse complement strand
TTGATGTTTATCGTAAAGCACACGTACCGTTAAAAAAAATAACCGATTATGCATTGTATATTTTAATGTTTCCTCAATTAATTGCAGGACCGATTGTACGGTTTAATGAAATAGCCGACCAGATAGAAGACCGTTCAGCTAACGAAAATATGAATAACAGATTAACAGGATTTTTTCGGTTTGCTATCGGACTATCAAAAAAAGTGCTTATTGCTAATGTGCTTGGCGAGGAAGTTGATAAAATTTTTGAACTTGGTGGCGGTGAACTCACAACAGTCACTGCCTGGACAGGTATTTTCGCTTATGCTTTTCAGATATATTTTGATTTTTCCGGATATTCGGATATGGCAATTGGAATTGGAAAAATGATAGGATTTAAATTTCCTGAAAACTTTAACAATCCATATATATCGCAGAATATAACCGAATTTTGGCGAAGATGGCATATTACACTCGGCAGATGGATGAAAGATTATTTATATATTCCTCTGGGTGGTAACAGAGTGACGAAAAAACGAATGTATTTTAATTTATGGCTTGTTTTTTTGATTTCAGGCTTGTGGCATGGCGCTGCATGGAATTTCGTGATATGGGGTGCATTTCATGGTTTGTTTTTAATAGCCGATAGAATGTTCTTATTAAAATTTTATTCAAAAATCGGAAAAATACCAAGTATTATTATAACATTTCTAATCGTACTGGTAGGATGGACAATATTCAGGGCAGAAAACATTTCACATGCCTGGATATTTATTCAAAAAATGTTTACATTTGATTTTGAGGGCAATAATTTTTACTTCGATAATAAATTTTATACTATTATGATCTTTGCTGTCATTTTTTCATTTTGGGGAGCTTTTAGGGGAGTTGAAAAATGGCAAGATAAATTATTCAACAAAGAACAAAAATTTTCATCATTGATCATTATGTCAATAGCTTCTGTAATATTGGTTTTAATTTGTGTTAGCTCAATAACATCAACAGGTTTTAATCCTTTTATTTATTTTAGATTTTAATAAACATGAATAAAGTCTTAAAAATAGTATTTATAGGAATTTTGTTGTTATTGATATTCCCTGCAACACAAAAGTATTTTTCAATATTTAAAATTCCTCCTTTGAATGGTGCATTTGTAAAAGTTGAAAAACCGGTTTTTATTGGGGATAAATGGTTTTCAGGTGAATTTCAAAGTAAATACGATCAGTATCTTGAAGAAAATATCGGATTCAGAAATTTTTTTGTAAGATTACACAATCAGATTGACTACAGCCTGTTCAGAAAAGCAAATGCAGAGGGAGTTGTTGTTGGTAAAAACGATTACCTCTTTGAAGAAGATTATATTTATGAATATCTCGGTGAATTCTTTATTGGTAAAGAAGCAATAAATAAGAAGTTAGAAAGAGTAAAATTTCTTCAGGATACATTAAAAAAGAAAAATATTGAACTGATAATTGTTATTGAACCCGGGAAAGCAAGTTTTTATCCCGAGTACATTCCCGAAAAATATGATGTTTCAAAAAAATCATTATCAAATTATGAATATTATGTTCAGAGATCAAATGAACTCGGTATAAACATTCTGGATTTAAATAAATATTTTAAGTTAATGAAAGATACTTCAAGGTATCCTTTATATCCTAAAAGTGGAATCCATTGGAGTGTTTACGGAATGACCCGCGCTGTGGATACTTTAATAAAATACATTGAAAATATTCATGAAATTGATGTGCCTGATATTTATTGCGATAGTATTGATTTATCCGACTCTATGCGATTGACTGATTATGATTTAGGTAATACAATGAATTTATTGTGGAAGATACCACAACCCCAAATGGCTTATCCTAATCTTAGATTTGAAAATAATCCTGAAAAAAGCAAACCGGCTGTCCTTGCAATCGGCGACAGTTATTACTTAAGTATTTTAGCATACGGGATTCCTAAAAATATTTTCAGTAATGAAGCTTTCTGGTATTACAATAAAAATATTTATCCCGAATCATATACAAAATCAAAAATAGTTGATGAAATAAATTTAAAAGAAGAAATTGAAAAACAAGATGTTATTTTATTGATGATAACCGAACGTTTTTTTCATTGTTTTATATGGGGCTTTGTTGAAAATGCTTATAAAGTATATAAACCTGATTATACCGAAGATAATATATATAACTATGAAAACAAA
>CAZREZ010000516.1:0-2195 GCA_964599115.1 uncultured Bacteroidales bacterium | reverse complement strand
CATTACCCCTATGATGATTATGTCTAAAATTCCCTTAAATTGACGGCTATGGGGGTTAGGGGTGGTAAATCAAACATAGTTAGAAAACCACTCCCGGCCCCTCCTTAAACAAGGAGGGGAGTAATTAAAAAAATAATTCCATCCTCCTGATACCGATAGCTATCGGTTCAAGGAGGGGAGTAATTAAAATTGAATTTTTAATAAAATGAACCACAAAAAAAATTGGCTTGTAATATACACAAAACCAAGAGCTGAAAAAAAGGTAAACGAACGCTTGCTTGAGGAAGGCTTTGAAACTTATTTACCTCTGCAAAAAGTAGTCCGCCAGTGGAGCGACAGGAAAAAGAAAGTTGAGGTACCTTTATTTAATTCTTATGTGTTTATTAGAGCTAATGAAAAAGACAGATATAAAATAATTGAAGTTTACGGAGTTGTGAGATTTATTTTTTATCTTGGCAAACCGGCAATAGTGAGGGAATTTGAAATTGATAACATTAAGGAGTTTTTAAACAGAACAAAAGGTTCAAATATTACTTTTAAAATTAATGAAAGAGTGGAAATTACCGAAGGACCACTAAGAGGAAAAGCAGGAAAAATTGAACAGCTTGGAAAAAACACAATAAAGATAAGCATAGAACAACTGGGTATATCATTAATAGCCCGGGTACATAAAAGCACTGTCAGGCAACTGGCATAATTTATTATATGCCGTTAAACCTCAATCAGCTACAAACATTTCTATGTGAGTGACGTGGCGAAGCTGTATCCGGAGGGAACCTGATAAAAAATTAACAATTTTTTAAAACTTAAATTACAAATTCAAAATCTTAATAAAAATTTAAACTTATTTAACATGACAAAAGAAGTTTCAAGTCGCAATACTAAAAATGAAATTATTCAGGCTTATGAAGAACTTTCAGCTAAGGTAAAAGACATTGAAAAGCAACAACCTTTGCAACAAAAAGAACAACAAGAAAAGAAACAGCAGTTTGAAGAAGAAGAATACAATTATAATCTTAAACAACAAAGAAAAAAGCACATAATAAAATTGAATAACGAACAGTAACTATAAACTAAAAACCCCTCACATGCTTACCCTTCCATTAAGGAAAGAATTATTTTGGGATATTGATATAAAAACAATCGATGAGAAAAGAAATAAAAGACTCATCATCGAAAGGGTATTCAGTTATGGTAATCTGGATGAACTAAAAACACTGATCAATCACTACGGAAGAAATACTATAAAAAGCGGACTTTCGCAGGTCGGGTACCTCGACCCTAAAACATTTGAATTCGTTATAAGTTTCTTTGGTCTCCATAAAGAAAAAATGAAATGTTATTTAAAGAGACGGTTTCAGCCACAACACTGGAACTAATCAAAAAACTACAGTCTGATCAATATCTAAAGGAATTTTATCTTGTTGGCGGCACTGCATTATCCCTTCAGATCGGTCATCGCATTTCAGTTGATATTGACCTGTTCACCAGGGAAGCCTTTAATGAATCATGGTATCTGGAATACCTTGAAAAAGAGCTTACGCTGGAAAAAGTAAAAGATACAATTATTAAGCATAGAAATATATATCTGCAAGAAAAATTATCTGACAATTTAAAAAAGTGAAAAGGACGAAGACCGGATAAAAGAAAACAGCTTTGAATATTGAGATTTAGGTCATTGAGATTTATTTGTATTTTGGTGCTTGTCATTTGTGATTTTAAATATTTATTTAAACTTTCGGACTTTATAGACCGACACTAATTAGTGTAATCCCTCTTCCATCAACATCAGATGCAAATAATCTCACAACCAACTTCCTTACAAAAAATTTGGGAAAATCGTACAACCGATTTTGTTGAAGTCTTAAAAATAGTGGTTGACATTAATAAGAAAATTGTGGCTGTAGATGCAGAAATGCATGCAGACATTGAAGAACTTCTTCTTGAAAACGGTTCAGAACAGCAATATCTTTGGGGTGCCAATATCTATCCGTTTAAAGATGGTAAAAACTTTATAGAATTTACTTCGTTTATCAATATTCGCCCATCTCTGGGTAACCGAAGCATGGAAGTGACAGATAACGAAATCCGTGAAAAAATTAATCAAATAGTAAATCGTTTATTAATAAGGTAACTAATTAGTGGCTGTCCATAAAGTCAAACAAATTTTGAAATAAAGCACCAAATAACAAAAA
>CAZREZ010000515.1:1552-2196 GCA_964599115.1 uncultured Bacteroidales bacterium | reverse complement strand
TTGTTTATCACAAAGACTCAAATTTCCCTCAAGATGATATCACTTGGTTTTTAATGGAAAAAATAGTTTAAACTTAAAACCAATGATAATATCAACAGTTATTGCAGATGAGGAATATATTCAACTAGTTGTAGAGACTTTTCACAATGAGGGCAATAAGGATATTATTCTTTTAAAAAAAACTTCCAAGTATCCTGCAAAAATTGAAGATGATTCTGGATTTAGCAAAAAGATTTAATGTTATTGCCGGTCTTTCATATCATACTTTAGGAATTGTTGTTCCTGTTGTAGCAACAACACTGGGAGCAAAAGTGATTGAAAAACATTTTTTTTAGACCGTAAACTCGGAGGGTCCGACGCAGCATTTTCGATAGAACCTGCTGAATTTAAACAGATGGTAACTTCAATAAGAGAAGCTGAAAAAGCTCTTGGTAAAATTAATTATTCGTTAAGTGAAAAAGTTAAGAGAAATCGTATTTTTGCTCGCTCACTATTTGTGGTACAAGACATTAAAAAAGGTGAAATATTTTAAGTAACTTAAAATTTATTTTTAAAGTGTCTGACATTAATAATATTGTTAATATCTTAAAAAAAATAATTTATGAAAATAGTTAGTACAATTGAAGCAAGAATGGGGTCAAGTC
>CAZREZ010000515.1:0-1542 GCA_964599115.1 uncultured Bacteroidales bacterium | reverse complement strand
AAAATCGTTAAAAAAGATTGTAGGTAAACCAATGTTGGAACTTATGATTGATAGAGTAAAAAAATCTAATCTTATTGATGAAATAGTAATCGCTACATCAATAAATCCGAAAGATGATCCTATTGAAATTCTGGCGAGAAGATTAAATGTAGGATGTTTTAGGGGAAGCGAAGACGATGTTCTTGACAGAGTTCTTGATGCTGCAAAAGCTTTTAAGGCTGATCAAATTGTTGAATTATGGGGGGATACACCATTAATCGATCCTGATATTATTGATTCAATGATAAAATATTACTTAGATAATGATTTTGATTGCGTTGGTACATGTTTAGACAAAACTTTTCCCTGGGGTATGGCAGTTCTCATCTTCCCAACAAAAATATTGGATGAAGTTTCGAAAATAACCAATGATCCCATAGATCGGGAAAATGTCTCTAATTATATATATGAGCATCCTGAAAAATATCAAATAGGACATTTGCCTTGTCCTCTGGAACTAAAACGACCTGAAATTAGATTAACGGTTGATGAAATGCCTGATTTTATTTTAGTGGAAAATATATTTAAAGAATTATATCATACGAATCCTAATTTTAAAACTATTGATATTATAAAATATCTTGATTCTAATTCACAAATATCCCAAATAAATAATGATATTAAGCAAAAAAAACTTAGATAATAATAAAGGATTCTTGCAAATTAAATAATAGATAATAGTATGAAATATAAAGCTGCAATAATAGGCTGTGGCAGAATAGCCAGTGAATTTGACGATGATCACTTAATGAGAGAAAGTTATGGAATAGTAACTCATGCAGGAGGATACACTGATAATCCAAACATTGATTTAGTTGCTGCCGCCGATATCAATAAAGACAAACTTACACAATGTGGTAGTCGCTGGAATATTCCAAATCTTTACAATGATTATAAGAAAATGCTTTTAAAAGAGAAAATAGATATATTGAGTATATGTACTTGGAATTCTACACATTTGGAAATAATTGAGGAAGCGGCAAAAAACAATGTTAAAGCAATTTTTTGTGAAAAGCCAATATCCAATTCACTTGAAAATTCCGACAGAATGGTAAATATTGCAAAAGACAATAATATTATTTTAATGGTAAATCATAGTAGAAGATGGGACAACTTATATCAGGATATTAGAAATTATATTAAATCGGGAGGGCTGGGTGATATACAGCAAGTAAGCTGTTATTATACTGCAGGGATAGCAAATACATGTTCACATTTATTTGATGTATTACTAATGTTTTTTGGAGATGTAGAAAGTATTTGTTCATGGATAAAAGATGATTTAAATAAAGATGATCCAAACATGGATGGATATTTGAAATTTAAAAACGGTACAACTGTAACACTTCAATCATTAGATGTTAAACAATTCACACTTTTTGAATTTGACATATATGGAACAAACGGGAGATTGAGAATTCAGGATAATGGGTTCGGGTTGAGTTTCTGGAAAGCAAAGGAAAGTAAAAAATCTTTAGGTTATAAAAAATTGTTTTACGAGGA
>CAZREZ010000514.1:1123-2196 GCA_964599115.1 uncultured Bacteroidales bacterium | reverse complement strand
AACATTCCATTAAATAGATTTTGGATTTTAGAATTTAGATTTATTTAAAGTTTTTAATGCCGAAGTAAAGATTGCAACAAACTCATCAGACTCTTAAATTAAGAAATCAAGTTCCGGATTGGGATTAATTAAATCAATACCTATAATAAATGTCAGCCAAAAATTGCTTTCGTCTGATTCTTCAAATACAATTTTTAACTATCTTAAAAACTCTGACTGAAAACTGTCGGATTCTTCTAAGTAATTCGTTTTTGCCCATTTTAATCTAAAATCTAAAATCACAAATCTAAATTTTAATCACCTATTTAAATTGTGAACGATTACAAAACATTTACCTCTTTATTTATTTTGATATTAAATTTTTCATATACGGAATTTTCAATTTTACATGATAATTCTAAAATTTCTTTGCCTGTTGAATTGCCGTAATTTACCAGCACAAGCGCCTGATTTTTATACACTCCTGCATTTCCTATTCTTTTACCTTTCCATCCGCATTGTTCAATTAGCCAGCCGGCAGCAACTTTAAATGTTTTATCAGCTTGTTCGTAAGCAATAATATTTGGAAAATCTTTCTTCAAATTTATAAACTCTTCTTTAATGATCACAGGATTTTTAAAGAAACTGCCTGCACATCCGATTTGTTCAATATCAGGTAGTTTTCTTTTTCTTATCCTGCTAATAGCTTCGCTAACAGCACTTACGCTTAATTTATTTATATCCATATCCCTTAATTCCATCTCAATAGCTCCATACTTAGTATTAAAAACAGGCTTTTTAAATAATCTAAAAACTACGGAATTTATTATATATTTATTTTTAAGTTCATTTTTAAAAATACTGCTTCTGTAACTAAAATTACAATCTTCTTTGTTAAATTTTATTATATCACCTGTTTGAATATTTATAGCAGTTAATTGATAAAATACATCTTTTAATTCAACACCATAAGCACCGATATTTTGAATTGGACCGGCACCCACACTTCCGGGTATTTCTGACAAATTTTCCAATCCTCCATAATTATTTTTTATGATATAATCTATAAAATCCTGCCAATCTTCCCCTGCCTT
>CAZREZ010000514.1:0-1113 GCA_964599115.1 uncultured Bacteroidales bacterium | reverse complement strand
CTTACATAAATAAAATCTTCGTCTTCTTTTAAAACACTTATTCCTTTTGAATTTATTTTTACAACAACACCGGTAAAATCTTTAGTAAAAAGGATATTACTGCCACCACCTAAGATTAAAAATTGCTTGTTTTCTAAAAACCCTGAAGATAAAAATGAAATAATTTCTTCATCGGAATTTAATTCAACAAAATACTTTGCCTTAACATCTATTCCGAACGTGTTAAAAAACTTAATTGAGAAATTATGTTTGATATTCATTTTATATTCTCCCCTGTGCTTATCATCTTTTGAACAATAACGTAAAAGATTTTGATGAAGTTGTTTAATGTAATTTTAGGATAATTTATCTGCATTTTATCTAATTGTAAAATAAACCGGATTTTTTAATTATCTAAATATTATCTGTATTTTATACGAATACTTTTAAGTTTAATTTCCTATAATGTCAATCTGTGTATAAACTCCAAATTTTACGCTAAAATAGTAAATATTTCTATATTATGTTTCACGTAATGCTTTAAAAAATCGAATTGAAAATATAATTATAAAAAGTAAAAACCTATTGTCGTTTTAATGTACTAAACTGATGTTAAGTAATTTCAGAAATCTTACCGAACTTTGTCAAGTGAGACACAGCTCAAACTTTCTTTTGTCTGCCTTTCAGCGTTGACAAGACATACTCTTTATTTTTAATTGGGCATGGTATAGTGAATTCCTGCATCAGGGCCAAGCGGTATACCCAAAACCAGCCATACTACTAAAAGTAAAATCCATAAGACCAGAAAAGCAATGGAATAGGGGACCATAGTAGCAATTATTGTTCCTATACCAACTTTTGAATCATATTTCTGGAAATAAGCAATGATTAGTGCAAAGAAACTCATCATAGGAGAGATCACATTGGTCACACTATCGCCGATACGATATACAACCTGAGACAATTCAGGCGAATAACCCATTATCATAAACATTGGAATAAAAATCGGTGCAATGATAGCCCATTTGGCTGATGCACTTCCCATTAGCATATTGATAGTGGCAGCAAGCAGGATGAATAGGATCATCAAAGGAATAAGTCCGATGTCGGCAGACATCAGGAGATTGGCTCCCT
>CAZREZ010000513.1:0-2205 GCA_964599115.1 uncultured Bacteroidales bacterium | reverse complement strand
AGTGCCTGTTGCATTTCCATTTTCATCATTCAAATCATAGTAAATGATATCAATTTTTTTATTGTATGAATAATTTAGTAATTCCAATCTTGTTTTGGTTATTGCAGTGCTTAATGATTTATAAGGTTTTGTTTCCTGACTTTTAATTTCCTGGGCTTTTTTTCGTCCAATACCATCATCCTCAACAATGCAAGCAATTACGCCATCTTCCATATGAAATTTAATAAATAAATTTCCTTTCCCCTTTTTATTCATAAAGCCATGCCATATTGCATTTTCAACCAATGGTTGAATAAGGAATGGAGGAATAAAAAAATCATTTGTATTAAAATTATGGTCAATAATAAAATGAAAACTAAATTTACCTTCAAATCTTAATGATTCCAATTCCAGATATAGCTTTAATGCTTTTATTTCGTCATTAATAGAAATTCTTTCTTTTTGTGACATAGCTAAAATTATTCTCATCAAATTAGCAAATTTTGATAAATATTTACTTGATGAGAGTTTATCATTACTTAAAATAAACCTTTGAATTGAGTTTAATGAGTTAAAAATAAAATGAGGATTCATTTGTTTGCTCAATGCTTGTTGCCTGTAATATAAAATTTCGTGTTTCAGTTTACCTTGTTTTCTTAATTCTTTTATACGCCATCTTATAATAATCAAGATGATTAAAGAAAAAGTAATTATTACCGGGCCAATAAACCACCATTTTAACCAAAAAGGTGAATTTATTACAAATGAAATTGTAGCCGGATTTTCACTCCAAAAGCCATCGTAATTTTTTACATATACCTGAAAAAAATAGTTGCCGGGTGGTAAAATTGGATATTGTGCCTGTGTTTTATTACTTGCTACCCAATCCTCATCAATACCGGTAAGCTTATGTTTATAAAGAAGTTTCCCTTTATATTTATATGATATCCCAAAATAATCAATCGTTATTGAATTTTTATTATATGGTAAATTGTAGCTATCCCTAATAAGAGTATCCTTCCCTTTAATCGAAACATTAGTAATATATACAGGGAGTATAATATTTTGTTCGGGATATTCTGAATTTTCAAAAACTGTTAAACCTGATTTTGTTGCTACATAAACCATTGAATCTGTCACCTGAATATACCTTACTTCATTTGAAGCCAGTCCATTTTGAACGGTAATAGTTTTAATTTTGTATTTTAATGGATTTTTATTTATTAATGTGATTTTGTTTAATCCCAAATTGGTTCCTGCCCAAATTACACTATCTTTACTAAAAATTGAAGTTACCGAATTACTTGTCAGGCCATTGGCTTTTGTTATCTGAAAAACTGTATCCTCACTATAAACTAATATCCCGGAACCACTCGTAGCTAATAAGAATTTTTTATTATAATCGCAAAATTCAATATCAAGTATTCTGTTTTTCAACAATTCATTTTTTTCACCATAATAAATAAAATCACCTTTTATTTTTTTTTCATCATTAATGACGAACTTATATAAACCTTGTAAAGTTCCAAGCAATACATCACCGTTTTGCAATTCATATATTGCCTCTGTTCTGACAAAATAATTATTCTCCTTATTTGCCATAAAGAATATTTTGTTATCTATTATTTTTTTTAAAGACCTTGAATCTCCAACCCAAATACCATTGTTTTTACTTTTTATTATTTCCTTTGTACTAAAGTTATTTTTAATTTTTTGTATATTAAAACATCCTTTTTTAAAAAACATCTTTTTTTGATCATAAAATTTTGGGAAATAGTATAAGAACTTGTTTGTTCCAACCCACAAATTATCATTATCAATACATAATGCTTTAATAATAATATTTGGATCAGGAGAAACGGGAATTTTAATTATTGAATCGGAATTGATTAGATTAATATAATTATCATTAGTTCCAATCCAGATATCATTATCTTTGTCAATAACAATACATTCGGTATTACTATTGGCCAAACCACTTGTTTTGTTATAGGTTTTATAAAAAGAAGAACCCAGGTAAAATACGCCATTATCAAGAGTTGCAAGCCAATATCCACCTTCATTATCCACAAAAACATAAGCTATTGAACAATTTTTTAAATAATGAGCATAATGTGGCTTTGAAATATCTCCGTTTTTATAAATATAAACTCCACGATTTCTTAATCCTACACATAAATTATTTTGTTTATCAATCCCAAGAGAAAAAACTCTGTCTTTCATTTT
>CAZREZ010000512.1:0-2219 GCA_964599115.1 uncultured Bacteroidales bacterium | reverse complement strand
AGAGAAGATAATGAATAATCTTTTGTCAAATGCTTATAAATTTGTCCATAAGGAAGGAAAAGTTACAGTAATACTAAATGATGACAGAACTGAAGATGATGAAAATGTATCAGGTTCATTTGTATCAATAAAAGTAAAAGATACCGGTCCTGGAATTAAAAAAGAAGATATTCCTTATATTTTTGACAGGTTTTACCAGGTAGATGATTCATCTGTAAGGAAATATGAAGGCACGGGAATAGGTCTTGCTTTGACAAAAGAATTGATTGAACTACACGGCGGAACTATTTCGGTTGAAAGTGAAGTTGGCGTTGGTACTACTTTTACTGTTCAGTTCCCAAAAGGAACAGACCATTTATCCACTGATGAAATTGTTGATGTTTCGGATACGGATATTTCTTCCAAACCAAAAGAAGCCGGTGAATTTGATATTTCCAAAACTCCGGAAATAATTGATGAAAGCCTGGAAATTAAAGGAAGTAAAATTTTGGTTGTTGAAGACAACATTGATATGAGAAACTATATTGTCGGTCATATTTCAAAGGATTATAATATTATTGAAGCTTCTAACGGGAAGGAAGGATTGAGCAAGGCTCTGGAAAACATTCCTGACCTTATCATTTCCGACCTGATGATGCCCGAAATGGACGGAGTGCAATTTTTAAAGGAAATCAGGAATAATAATAAGACAAGTGATATCCCGTTTATTTTACTAACTGCCCGTGCAGGAGAACAAGACCGTATTGCAGGCTTAAAGGCAAAGGCAGATGATTATTTAACAAAACCTTTTAGCCCTGAAGAAATAAAAACCCGTATCCGCAATATTCTTGAAACAAGACAAAACTTGGAAGAAAAATTCAGTCAAAAAATCCTTTCAATTGAATTTGATAATCCCGACCTCGTTTCTGCCGATAAAGAATTTCTGCAAAGAATGCGTGACACTGTAATCGAAAATATCTCTGACTCTTCATTCAACATCAATAATCTTATTGACAAAGCATTCCTTAGCGAACGTCAATTACGCAGAAGAATAAAAGAATTAACCGGCCTCTCCCCTGTTGAGTTTATCAGGCAAATACGTTTACTTCAGGCAAAAGAACTTTTGTCGAAACAAGTATTTAAAAGCGTTGCAGAAATTTCTGTGGCAGTTGGCTTTAATAATCCTCATTATTTTTCCCGTCTTTTCAAAAACATGTTTGGCAAGTCACCTGCTGAATTCACAACAAATCTATCCACGGATTTGTAGAAAAAGATTTAATCATCTAATTTCACGAATTACACTAATAAAAATTCGATTAATTCGAGTAATTCGATGACAAAAAAATCTGTGAATCCATGACAGAACTCATCCTCTTAGAGCCTCAAAGGCTCTTAAAGGATTTCAAAAGCCAATCAATCATTCAACCAATCATTCATTCAATCAATCAATCAACCAATCATTCAATCAATACAAACTAAAACCAATAATCCGTGTTATCTCGATAACTATCGGGAGTGTAATTAGTGAACCCCTCACATAGCAAATCGGACAAAGCATAGCACAAATCGGACATAATGCACTCAAGCTATTGACAAATCCGATTTTTTATTTATCTTTGTATTTAATTAATTTAAATATAATATAAAATCAATATTAATCATTTTAAAAAATATAATTATGAAAAATTTTACTTTTCTAACCCTTATTTTATTGAGTTTCTTTTTAGGAATCACAATTAACGGTACGGGACAAACAACAATCTGGTCGGAAGATTTTTCAACCTATGTTTCAGGAACAGGTATTGATGGTACCGGTAATATCGGCGATTATCCTGCCAATGTTACAAAATGGACATTGGATGTTTCAGGTTGTATATTATCCAATGCTGATGATTATATCAAAACCGATTACGAAAAACTAAAGTCGCAGGATTTAGATGGACCGGCAATATGGCAAAGCGAAAGTATCAATTTATCGGCATACTCCAATGGAGCAACATTTAGCATCAAGTTTTACGAATATTCAAGCATGGAGCCGGAGGATTATATTGATGTGCATTATCAGCTTGATGGGGGTGATTTCGTACTTATACCCAACTGGAACGGGCATGGGTCGGATATTCATACCCTTATTGATGATTTTTCAAAAGATACAGTTGTTCAATCCGTAAGTGCATGTAGTAATCTGGTAATCAAAGTTACTTTTAACAACGATTCTGGTTATGAAGAACTTCAAATGG
>CAZREZ010000511.1:0-2220 GCA_964599115.1 uncultured Bacteroidales bacterium | reverse complement strand
TATTCAGATTTTAAATTCATATAAAAAGTAGGTGTATTAATAATGAAAATCCCTCTTAATAAGAAATCATTAAAATTCATATTATCAATAGAATACTTCATCTTAAAGTGATTTTCTAGAATAGAAATATTGTTTTTCGCATATTGAACTTTTATTTTCAATTTGTTTATGAATCTATTATTGAATTCATTAAAATCATTTAACTGATCTACAGTGTTAAATCTACCTTTTAAGTATTTGCATTCAGCAATAAAAATTTGTTTAGTTTGCTTACAAATAATTATTAAATCAAACTCTTTGTTTGCAAAAATAGGTTTTCCATTTGTTATAAATTTCTTCACATTTTTGTCATAAAAAATATCCAAATGTTTTATTCTGCTTATTATTGCATGAATATGCAGTTTTTCGTGTTCGAGGTTTTTCTTATCAACAAATCTTTTAAAGTTCTTATTATTAAGCCATTCTTCTGGTGCATGTCCAAAAGGTATTGCATTTTTTGCAATTTGAAACATGCATGAATCAAATGAGAAAAGGCTAAATTGGAGTAACGCATTACCATCTATTTCCCATCCAATAAAAGGACAATAATGAAACCGATTAAACTTATTTGGGTTCCAAACCAAATCTTTAAGCGACATTTTTGTTTTATTATTAATAATCAATCCATTTAGGAATTCTTCAGCTTGGTATTTGTCAATATTATTTTGAAAACATAAATGAGTAATTAATCCTTTTTTAGTTATCATTCCTGTCCTTTTTTCAGAACAAAACAATTTTATTAAATCAAATAAACTCACAATATTAATCTCCATACACTCACATAATGCAATACTTAAGTCTTTCAGTGCGTTCTGATCAATTATGGATTCTTCGATTTGCTGTTCCGATATAACATTAATTTTCTTAAACAGAGTTTCATATTGTTTAGAACGAGAAAATAATAATCTATCATCACACAATGTAATATCAAAAGAATTATAAACCATAATTAATTCAGCAAACATATTAGCTGAAAACACTACCATTTCACCTATCTCATATATTTTTTTATAATTTTCAATGATGGCAATTTCAGATAAGTTTGTTTTGGTCATTTGAACTTCACATCCGAATTCAATAATATATTTTAGTATTCTACGTGATTTAGAAATTTCAGATAGATTAGTAATCGTATGCTTTTTGTAACTTACTACTTCCGTCAGCTTATCATGTTCTTTCAGTGCAAATTGATAGAAATTAAAATCAACAATTTGATAACATACTTTTTGAAATTGCTTAATAAAATAATCCAATAGGATTTCACATGCTTGCTTTTTTTCTTGATAAGTATATGATGCACTACTACCAATAATTCTTATTACAATATCTGATATGTCTTTTTTTAATAACATCCTTTAATGAAATTGTTTTCTTTGTTTTTTGTATTAGATTCTAATAATGCAAATATTTCATTTTTGAGCATGGAAATAATTCTGTTAGCAGCATACCATTTTGCCTATCGTTGTGTATTGTCAACTTAGTTGTAATTAATTGTCAGTAAATCGTGCAACGACTTTTGGCCATTTTAACTGTAATATTGTCAATGGTAGTTGCCATTTTCCACTTTCAATTTCACCATCTTCTAATTCTAGACTTGTTGTTACACCGATGCGAGAAGCGTATAATCTATATGCGCTAAAAAAGTTTCTTTCACTTGCTGTTATTGGAAATCCAATCTTTTTAATTGATAATTTCATTTGCCAAGTGTCAATGATGAAAATAACAAATGACGCTGAATATCGTCCTATAAAATAAAAGAGTGTCCCTTTCCATCCAACTGTCAAAAGCCCAGTAATAATTATTGCTATTGTAAAAAATCCAAACCCTTTTAAGTAACTTAATCCCGTGATGAGCCTTACTAAAAATGGAATTACAAATAGTCCAAATGCTGTAATTAATCCCCCAATAACAGCCGAAATTCCAACATATATTGCAATGTCAGTTGGAGAAAAGTCATTGATAAATACATAAAGTCCCGTGAAGAAAGCAAAACAACTAGGAATTAATTCAATTCCTTCAACTGTCTTCAACACTTGGAATGCTGTAAACTTAGGATGAAGTCTGGCGATGTAAGTAAATGCTAAGTCAGTTGCCAATCTGATTTTTAGTCCCCGTGGTGTATATATTGCCATTGTTGTTGTCTTTTTAGAGTTGCTGGTAATATTATTATAAAGAATCACC
>CAZREZ010000510.1:0-2220 GCA_964599115.1 uncultured Bacteroidales bacterium | reverse complement strand
TGCCTTAAAGGAGATGGAGAAATATTGCCTGTGAAATAATTATAATAAAATTATTCGATTATGCAGTTTTTTTGTTTTTCTGTAAACATTTTAATCCTTCGGATTCTATCAAAAAACAAATTTAATTACCGACTGCCAACCGAAAGACTAAATGGAAAAAATATGGGGAATAGGGGAAATAAGGGGAATAGGGGAAATCCATGCTGAAGCCTTGCGCTTGTGAGGGAAACAGAGGAAATACCTTTATACCATTATACCATTATTAAAATTTATCTTCAAAAACACAATTCGGATTTCATTTCACATCTTTGGTTTCCATGAAATTTCTTCCACATTAAAATCTTTTGCAAATTTCCGGGCAAGAACAAATAAATAATCGGATAATCTGTTAAGGTATTTGATAATTAATTCATCAACCGGGAAAGACTCGGCTAATTTTACAGTAATACGTTCAGCCCTCCGGCAAACACATCGTGCAATATGACAAAAAGATACAACTGTATTTCCTCCAGGTAAGATAAAAGATTTTTGTACCGGCAAAAGCCTGTTTATTTCATCAATATTTTTTTCAAGAAAATTTATATCTTCTTCAAAAAAACGGAGAGGTTCTTTTATTTGTTTTTTTTCGGTACCAGTGGCTAAAATCGAACCAATTGTTAAAAGTTGTTCCTGGATTTTAATTAAAATCTCTTTTGTAAACTTATCAATTTGCTGATCCCTGATCAATCCGATGTAAGAGTTCAATTCATCCACAGTTCCATAAGCTTCAATACGGGGGTGATATTTGGGTAATCTTGTTCCACCGATTAGAGATGTTTCACCTTTATCGCCTGTTTTTGTGTAAATTTTTAGGTTAGAACTCATAATCAATTGAATTAATTACTTCATAACTTCTTCCCCCACATAATCAGCCATGGTTTTAACATTTTTATTTATTTCATCTGATTCCACCATTCCATCAATCAGGCGAATAATTCTATGAGCATGGCGTGCAATTGTTTCTTCATGTGTTACAACTACAATTGTATTTCCTGCTTTATGGATCTGCTCTAACAAACCCATAATTTCTATTGATGTTTTTGAGTCAAGATTACCTGTTGGCTCATCTGCAAGTATGATAGAAGGATGATTTACCAAAGCTCGTGCAACTGCAACCCTTTGCCTCTGACCACCTGATAATTCATTTGGTTTGTGCAGAATCCTATCTAATAAACTCACATCTCCCAAAACTTCTTCGGCTCTTTTTATTCTTTTGCCTTTATTATATCCGGCATATATCAATGGCAACATGACGTTTTCCAGAGCTGTTGAACGGGGCAGCAAATTAAAAGTTTGAAATATAAAACCTATTTCTTTATTCCTGATCTCTGCCAGTTCATTATCATCCATCCTGCTTACATCATTACTATTCAAAAAATATTGTCCTGAAGTCGGTGTATCAAGACAGCCGAGTAAGTTCATAAGAGTTGATTTGCCTGAACCGGAAGGTCCCATCAAAGCAACAAATTCATTTTTATTTATAGTTAATGTAATTGATCTTAATGCACGAACAACTTCTGTTCCTACTTTAAAATGCCTTGAAATTTCATTTAATCTGATTACTTCTTCTTTCATAATATTTATTTATTTTCTTGCAAATTTAATAAGTTTTGTTAAACCTTAATAATAAAATCCTGTTTGCTTAATTCCTTTTTAAAAAACACAAAGCCCATAAAAAAAATATCAATGGTTACACTTACTTTTGGATTATTCTTAATATGATCCCATGCCTGCTCCATTCCTTTAGACCAGTGAATATCATCAAAAACAAAAACGGAATTATTATTTGATAGAGGCAAACATTGCTCAAAATATTTTATGGTTGGTTCTTTTCTGTGGTTTCCGTCAATAAAAACATAATCCAAAGTGTTAAATTTTTTCAGCACTTTGGGTAATGTTGTATTAAAATTACCAATTACAAGTTTAATATTTTTAAGTTTCAATGTGTTAAAATTCTTTTGTGCTTTTTCTGCCGTATTTGCACAACCTTCAATAGTAATAATTTTACTTTCGGGTGAAGCTAAGGACTGATAAATTGTACTTAATCCGAAAGATGTTCCCAGTTCTAAAATTGACTTTGGTTTAAAATATTTAATTAACCTAAATAACAGTTGTGAATATTTAGGTGATTGTCCCGTTTGCTTAACTACATGCTTTATTTTTTTTATACTTGTTGAATAC
>CAZREZ010000509.1:0-2226 GCA_964599115.1 uncultured Bacteroidales bacterium | reverse complement strand
CGGAAGAACTATCTTCAGGAGATACAGAAAGATATATACTGTCAACATGCATTCCGATAACTATTTCATCGGGCTCAAGTTGGGTATCTAAGTCAATGATCGTATTTTGGTTGAAAAGATTGCTCCGGTTGATGTTTGTAAGCCATCCCCTGATATTATATTTGTAATCAACTGACTGCAAGTAGGTATCATTACTCTGATCACAGTGGATATGTTTTTTCCATTAGTTGTTCAAGGATGTAAAAATTGATTCTAAGCATAACGGGTGCTTTGTAATTATTTCTTTTAATTGAATAAACTCAATCACATCGCCGTTTGCATTACAGCCGAAGCAATTGAAAGTGTTTGTTTGTGGGTATATTTTTAGGCTGGGGATTTTTTCTTCGTGGAAGGGGCAGTTTATTTGGTGGTGTTTGTTGGGTTTAAAGACGTAATGATGCAGCACTTCTTCTATTGTAAGCTTTTGTTTTATTTCGGGGATTTCCATTGTTGAAAAATATTTATTAAAAAATCATTGGTAATGTTTTTCACGAATGTAAAATATAATTACATTACAACAAGTAATTATTATATTTTTTTGTTAACTTTATTTGCTTACTTTTGTTTTTATTATGTAATTTCGTTCACAATACTGCTATATTATGGACATTGGGAAAAGAATAATGCTACTCAGAAAAGAAAAAAACTGGTCGCAAACCGATTTAGCAAAACAGGTTGGTGTTTCAAGAGAGATTATCAGTAAATATGAAAAAGAAGATGTTACTCCTTCTGTGGAAGTAGCAAGAAAAATTGCAGATGCCCTTAATGTATCTCTTGATTATTTGGTTGGAAAAACAAACAAATATGGTTTTTTTAAAGATTCTGATATGATTAGACGATTAAAGGATATTAGCGAACTACTGGAAAAAGTTAAAGAACATATCCTTTATAATTTAGATGCCACGCTTAGGGATTACAAAGCAGGACAGGTTTATGCCAAATGAAAAAGCCCCACTTTGATGTGAGGCTTTGATTTAATTCCCAAAAAATAAGGTGAGGCTAGTGCATATTATAATCCCTTATTAATTCTCCTAACCAGAAAAAGCAAACAAACACTGCAACAACATATAAAACACTTATATAGCCCAGAACCTTCCTTTTGCTTTTTGGCAGTTTTTCACAATCATCAATAATCTTGAGATACCTTTTTTGCTTACTAACATAAAACATCAAAGAAAATCCTAATAATAAAACTAAATATTTATTATACGATGTATAAATGCCAATTATTTCAGGATTAAAAAAGTATGAATAAAAATCAACCAACACTTGAAGAGTTCCAACTATAATAACTGCTAAAACTCCAGCTGCAAACCAATGCGGTATTTCCTTTTCCTTAAATGCTTTAACATAAAAGGAATAAACTTTGTAAAAAATATACTTGTACAACATAATAATTTCAATTTATTCAAACCATTTATAATCATTTTTCCCGTACCATGTGCTTGGGCCATAATCCTTACCCAGGTTCCATCCAATGCTCCAAGCAGTACCATATGTGGGAATAAATCCTATTGTATTGGAGATCTGCTCAATTATCATTTCGCCAGTTGATATTTGGTTATTTTGCCATTCCATATTTGTTGAATATATACCATATGCTCCAAAAACCCATCCACCAACTTTGAATATTTTACCTGCTTTTCCTGCGAATTTATACTTACCTCCAGTTCGACCATTTCCACCCCAATCCTGGCTGCGAATTTTACCATCTTTGCCCATCCAGGTATTGAATTTTTTACTAAACATAATTTCTTTTCCTACACCTAAAGCACCTCCAAAGTATGGTGAAATACTACCACCGTTCGATTGGTCATCCTTCAA
Source organism: uncultured Bacteroidales bacterium (assembly GCA_964599115.1). Lineage (GTDB taxonomy): Bacteria > Bacteroidota > Bacteroidia > Bacteroidales > JADFUO01 > JADFUO01. The sequence continues at coordinate 363 of CAZREZ010000509.1, read as the reverse complement.
ATCATATATATATGCATTATAATTCCAATCCGTTGCATGATCAGATTTATATATGTACAGGAATTTAAAACCATCTCCAAATTTAACTATACAAACTTCAACAAGTTCCTTTTCAGTATCCCAAAAAAATGACACTTCGTCAAATTCAATCCTTGACTTGTAGGTCACATTTTTCCCCACCATGCCTCCTAACCTATACCAATTAACAAATTTTAATGAGGTCTTTCCTTTCTCTTGCAGTTCATACCATTGATCAAAATCTGCTCCAGTAGGGCCGGCTTCACCATGACTTCCACCACCATAATTAACTCCACCCAAATCTGCAGAAACAGAAGGCTGGTATGTGTTTTTTCCAAACCAATT
>CAZREZ010000508.1:0-2229 GCA_964599115.1 uncultured Bacteroidales bacterium | reverse complement strand
GATTAACGATTTTAGATTTATCTCTATCAACAAACGAATTTGAACTTTGATATTCGTTATTCATTTTAGTGTTTAATGGTTAAAATATAACACTGATTTGACCTGTGTAATAAATTTAGCAGGTAAGCGGTTTGAAACCGCTAACCAGATTTTTCATTATCACTTCTTAAAGAAATGGAATGTTTTAATATCAAGAACTAAAAAATTCTAAATTTGCATTAAATAAGTTTTTATTAGATGAAACTGTTACTCAGCATCATATTTTTACTGTAAATGAAATTAATTGTAATGAGGCAATAGTGCAACGGATTCTGGATAATGTTTTAAATATTAACTGGATCACTTATTATAAAAGAGCAAACGTAAATTGTTATTCCCCACATCAGCTTGCAAATATGTTGTATTATAATTCAAAAAAATTAACACTAAAGTCTCAGTCCGTAGTTGAAACTAATGTACGTGATATAAATATTTACAAACTTTATTATAATTCTTCCGATTTGCCTTATACTGACGATACCGTTTTTGTTATCTGCATTGTAGCTCACCTGAAAGCAGGCAACGACTCTGACGATCTTGTCGAACGTGCTGATGAAACAAACAGATTAATGAATCATCTGAATAATATTGGTGTTGCTGATAATTATATTTTTATGGGTGACTTTAATATCCGGTCAAGTTTTGAGGAATCTTTTCAAAACATAATTAATTATCCAAATGTAATAATCAGGTTTTATGATCCAATTAATAAACCCGGTAATTGGCACAACAATACTTCATTTACAGATTATCACACACAATCCACTCATACGAACGGTGGTAACTGCCCTGCAGGTGGTGGCATGGACGACCGTTTTGATTTTATTATGATTTCAAACGATATTAAAAACGGACTTGATAATGTTGAATATATTAACGGCTCATATTGGGCCGTAGGAGAGGATGGACAACATTTTAATAAAGCTATAAATAGTTTGCCAACCAATACAAGCGTTCCTGTTGATATTCTGGATGCTCTTTATAATATGTCGGATCATTTGCCTGTAATTATGGATATTAAAGTTGATAAAACTTTATCAATTAAAGAAACAGGCAAAAATTACTTCGCTGATGTTCGATATAATAATCCTGTTAAAGATAAATTAAATTTATCCTTCAAAACCATCAACAATTGTCAAAATATTAAAATAGAAATTATTTCAATAATCGGGCAAAAAATATTTATAAATAATTTTGAGGTTTCGCATGACAGCATAAATTTTTCTATTTCATTGGAACATATCAAAAAGGGAATATATCTGCTGAATATATATGACAGTAAAGGTAATTCCTTTGTTGGGAAATTTATTAAACAAGACTAAAAAGCTAAGAGCCTGTTTAAATTTAATTAGAGTTATTAAAAATGTTTGTATTTTTATGTTCACAACGTTTAGACACGAGTGAAATGCTATATAAGCAAAATGAAAAAATTATGAGAAACTTAATAAATGCTTTGTCAATAATAATTATTGTATTTGTTATTTGTACAACTGCATACTCCCAAACTCAACAATGGATTCAATTTGCACAAGGAACATTTACACTAAGTATTTATATTCAGGATAGTATCCTTTGGATAGGAACTAAAGATGGTTTAAAAAAGATGAACATTTCATCCGGTGAAATAAATATATATAATACTGCAAATTCTGATTTGCCGTCAAACAGAATAAATGATGTTTATATTGATACTTCTGGAATATTATGGTTGGCTACGGTTAAAGGGTTAGTAAGGTTTGATGGTACAGTTTTGAATATTTATAATAAAAGTAATTCAATTTACCTTCAAATTACATTAATGATATTGAATCTTCATTAGAGGGAATATTATGGGTGGCAACAGGGAATTATTATCCGAATAATGATACAGGTGGTGTCGTCAGTATTGATGGATTGAACTGGACTTTATTCCAGACATTTAATTCAGAGCTTCCAAGTAATTTGATTTACTGTATTGCGATTGATCAAAATAATATAAAATGGATAGGGACATCTGGGGGTCTGGCAGTTTATAATGATACAAACTGGATTGTTTATACATCTTTGAATTCAGGTTTACCAACTGACCATATTAAGAATATGGATTTTGAAGATACTATTACTTGGATAGGCACAAATGAAGGGCTGACAAAATATTCTAACAATGAGTGGTTTACATACAATTCGGCAAATTCTGCAATGACTCATGAT
>CAZREZ010000507.1:0-2232 GCA_964599115.1 uncultured Bacteroidales bacterium | reverse complement strand
TCAGCGATTTTGTTAATACTATTAACTTTAGTTTTATAAAAAAAACTCTTAATTTTCCACAAATTTAATCTTTATACTTATATATCACAAAACTTTCTTTATTACTCTGTTTCGTGTTTTTTGTTTTTCCCTTCTTTGCAACCCACCAAGGATACTTTATGTTTATATAACTAAATTATAAGATGGCATATATATTATATTGATGTCGTTTGGATTTATCTACTTTACTTTTTATTAATATCATACTATTACTAAATTTAATTCAATTTATAATTATTCTCTAATCCCAATTTAATGTGATTTGTGATTAATTTATATGCCATAAAATAATTTGGTAATTAAAATTTTTATTAACTTTGCATCATAATTTAATTCCTAAAATTTTTTATATCATGAAAACTACAGATCAAAAACCAATATTTATAGAGGGAATAAAAGGGAATAAATTTCCCGTTTCCAATGATAAAGAGGTTCGCAAACTGGCTATGTTAATTGAAGGCACCTGTACAATAGGTGTAAAAGAAGCCATTGATAAATACGAATATACCGAACAGTGGTATTATAAATTGATGAAAGCATATAAAGAAAAAGGATTAGAGGGCTTACAAGATGGGCAAAAAGGACCTAAAACAAATCTGGTACGTACCAATATGGTAAACAATCAGATTATCCGGTTGCGGTTTTTGGATCCTATTGCTTCTATTGAAGTAATTACCCAAAAACTGCGTCAGGCAGGTCATAAGATTAGTGTAAGAAGTGTATGGCGTACCATAAAAGAATATGGGCTTCAAAAAAAAACTTTACAAGTTAAATCCGGAAAAAGAAAACAAAAAGGAGGAAATTGAAGTACAGGTCACCAAACGCGATAAAAAGAGAATAAAAGTTGATTTGCAAAGTAATGAAAGGAGTTTTAGGGAAAATTTATCCAATAAAGTGAGCAGTACATTAGTTGGCTTATGGTTTCTTGTAGCAGAACATTTATGTCTTGGAAGCTGGGATTTGATCAAAGCATATACAGGAAGTCAGGATTATGATATTGCTCCACGTATTGCAATGCAAATAACCAATGAAGCTGCAATTTGCAAAAATCGTGTAAGAAAAAAGAATTATATATCTCATCAAGGCTTTGAATTGTTAAACGGTTTGGGATTTTTAGTTAGCGACGAAGAAGTACATAATTTTTTAAACAAACATACTGTATCAGAAGCACAATCATTACAAGAATCATTATCGCTAATAAGGTCAAATAACGGACATTATAAAGGCGAGATAATAGCAATAGACCCGCACCGTATTATTTCCACATCAAAAAGGATAATGCCAAAAAAGAAAAAACAACCAAAAGAACCATCAAGAAAAATGTTGCAAACATTTTTTGCATTGGATACTGAAACAGGACAACCGATAGGATGTGGTATAGGAGCACCAGGAGTTAATACAACCAAAGCAACTATAGATTTATTAAACATGGTGAATATGATAAATAATAAAAAAGCTTTGATATTAGCGGATAAAGAACATTTTACACAAAATCTGACAAGTGATATAAAACACAAAGACCAATTTGAATTATTAGTACCTGTATTATCTAATACAAGAATGCAAAAGATTGAAAGGTCGCTCACTTATAAGAGCCAATGGGCTGGATATGCCATAGATGAAACGACATTTAAATTTAGAGGTAGTAAAGAAGAATATAGATTGATAGTTCAACGGGAAGGAGAAATAGAATCGCAATATAAATACAAATCTTTTTTAACAATATCACATAAACCTGCAGTAACTTTATTAAGTGAAACCTATGATAAAAGATGGTCAATAGAAGATTTCTACAATTTTGATGGAGCGATGGGATTTGATAGAGCTTCAACATTTAATCTTAATATTCGTTATGGTAAAATGTCTTTAGCATTATTATCCCAAGCAGCTACATATCAATTTAGACAAAAACTACCAAAGCCTTATGATCGCTGGAATGCAACTCATTTAGCAGATGCAGTATTTAGTAAAATTGATGGTGATATCAGGGTGAAAAATGATACAATTATTGTAACTTGTTATAATGTTCCAAAAGAATTAAATTTGCAAAATCATTATGAAAATCTTCCTGAAAAATTAGAAGCAGAAGGTATTAATCCTAAAGTTCCTTGGCTTTATAATTTTAAAGTTGATTTTAGATTTAAATAAAGGAATTACTAAACTAAATTATACTTAAAAAATCGCTGAGTACTC
>CAZREZ010000506.1:0-2246 GCA_964599115.1 uncultured Bacteroidales bacterium | reverse complement strand
GTTATAATAACATATTATAGTCGGTACTTGTGTAAAAAATCAGAAAAAAACCGGAAGCAGAAACAGAAGCTTCAATTTGGGCAACAACTCCTTTATCATTTGAAAAAACCCCTTCGTATTATTATTTTGTTTATTCATCATGTTATTGCAGTCCCGACGGACAAGGCAAAAAAGATTTTAATGCCTATGTAAGTAATATACATTACACCAAAACACTCCATGATTTACAGAAAAGATTTAATCAGATTATTATAAAAAATATTAAAGAATGGCCCGAAATTACTACAGGACATCGGGTGTCAATAGGCTTTGTTTACAAAAAAGATGCTGAAGAAGCGCGTAGAAAAGTTATTCGAGAATATCAGGATGAAAACTTTACGGTTCATTATGTTAACTGGTAGAAATTACTTCAATTACGGATTACGACCAGACACTTAATTTTTATTTTAACTATCGGACATTATGGACAAACACTAATTAATCCCGAAACTTTTGGGTTATCAATAAAGACCCATTTAAGAGTCAATATTTGTTTTTATCAATTTTATTTATATATTTGTGTGTTTTAAGTGTTTAAATTATGATTTTTTTAAAAAATAAAAGTTCAATAGTACTGATAGTATTATTTGTAGTTTTTTTAGTAATATTTATTAGCTGTCAGAAAGATATTGACGAAAATGAATATTCACCTACTGCATTATTTACTGTAACTCCAACCTCCGGTGATACTTTAACAATATTTATTGTTGACGCTTCGGAAAGCTATGACAACGAAGACCCACCATCAGAATTGCAAGTAAGCTGGGATTGGCAAAACAACAATATCTGGACAGAATACACAACAACCAAAATAGCTTCACATAAATATGATTCTGCTGCGACTTACAATATCCGATTAAGAGTAAAAGATAATTCCGGATGGACTGGTACTAATTCAAGAGAGATTGTTGTGATTGCCCAAGGTAACAAGCCTCCCGGACCACCATATAATCCTACACCTGCCAATGGTGATGTTAACGTACATGTTGAAACGTCACTTTCATGGTTTTGTACCGATCCTGAAGGAGATTCATTATTTTTTGATATTTATTTAGGAACATCAATAGATCCCCCTGTTATAGCTGAAGATACAAACGTGCAAGTTTTTAATCCTGGCACATTGGAAAATGGTGTGATTTATTATTGGAAAATTGTAGCTAAAGACGACAAAGGCAATGAAACCGAAGGTGATATCTGGTCGTTTGCAACCGAAGACCCTGTTGATCCCTGCGATAATATAACATCGGTTAATTATGAAGGAAAGGTTTATCATACAATAGTAATTGGAAATCAATGCTGGTTAGACGAAAATTTGAATGTCGGAATAATGATAAACGGAGATTTTAATCAAACTAATAATGATACAATTGAAAAGTATTGCTATGACAACAATCCTTCAAATTGCATAACATACGGCGGGCTGTATCAATGGGATGAGATGATGCAATACACATATTCAGCAGGAGTACAGGGCATCTGTCCCGAAGGTTGGCATATACCTTCCAATTATGAATGGACGCTATTAACGAATTTTTTAGGTGGAGTTAATATTGCAGGCGGTAAATTAAAAGAAGAAGGAACTGCTCATTGGAACCCTCCAAATACAGGTGCAAATAACTGGAGTGGTTTTACAGCATTAGCCGGTGGGTATCGTTATATTGATTCAACTTTTGTTGATTTTAGAAGCAGTGGAAATTTTTGGGCAGCAACCGGCTCCGGATCAGTTGAAGCAAAATATATTTACCTTAGTTATCAGTTTGAGAACTTGTTTTATAAAAATTTTCCAAAGTCGGTGGGATTTTCTGTAAGGTGTTTGAAGGATTAGTTGTGCACAGAAGCACATTCAGGGTGCATTCAGGGTGCAAAGGCACATTGTATTATTTATCCCGTAAAATTACGACAGGAATATATCACATGGAGAAAACTTAATTGCTCCCCCTCTAACAAATTACTTTTGCTGGCGAACTGCCAAACCGCCAGGAGGTCCCTCAGTCGCTGCGCTCCTTCGGGATTACACTTGCAAGTAATTAATTTTTTTACCAACAAGAAATTAACTTTTTTATTATTTTTACACCATGTCACGCGATCATAATTATTATGTTTATATTATGACCAACAAGCACAAAAATGTGCTTTATGTGGTTATGGTATTTGTGGAGCATATCGGAATCGAACCGATGACCTCTTGACTGCCAGTCAAACGCTCT
>CAZREZ010000505.1:0-2249 GCA_964599115.1 uncultured Bacteroidales bacterium | reverse complement strand
TATGTCAATGTTTAGTTCGAGGAGTGTGAATTATGCAAATACCGGATTTTATTATAGGCTAAGGGCTTATAATGCAGGAGGTACAAGCGAAAATTCAAATGTAATTACTGTAACTACAATTTCTGATATGAATGAACTTAAATATAAGTTGCTTAATATTAATATTTATCCAAATCCTTGTGATGATATAATTACACTTGAATTCAATCTTCAAGAACCTTCTTTGGTAAATATTTCGTTATATTCAATACTCGGCTATGAAATTATAAATTTAATTAATACTTCCAAACCTGCAGGAAAACACAAAGAATTATTTAATATTAAGAAATTAGGTATACCTTCTGGAGAATATTTATTTAGGATAATAATTGATGATACTATTTATATTAAACGAATTGTCATTAACTAAAGGTTTCTACCTTTATTTTTGAGTAATATTTTTTCTTGAGAAATTTGAATAAGTTATGAAATTCAGAGACCTCTGCAAAGATAGGTAGCTTAATTATTGTACTTTTTTCTTATTTTTGCTTTACAAAATGGTCAACTTATTTCAGGCAAGGACAGATTGTATATTTTAGATTTTGATTTCAGATTGAAGAAAATGAATAAAACTATTTATTAACAAACTAAAAATTTAAAAAAATGAAAAAACTAACAATTTTACTTACGGCGGTATTATTTAATGCACTTAGCACAATGGCACAGGTAGCAATTAACACGGATGGCACTGACCCTGATAACAGCGCAATGCTCGATGTGAAAAGCACGTCAAAAGGATTGCTTATACCCCGAATGACAAATGCCCAGATGCAAGCCATAGCTAGTCCAGAAGATGGATTATTAGTTTATAGCACTGATGACCACAAGTTTTACGCTTATAATGCGAGCGATAATGTATACAAAGAAGTGGAATTTGGCACGGGAACAATAGTTTTACCCGCTTCTTACACAATTGGCTCAGGTGGTTCATGTGCCAATACAACAGTAAATGGAAATTATTCCACCAGCACGGCTTTAAACACCTCCAACACTGTTAGTATTGATGCTACCGTAACAACAAAGGGCTCGTATAGTATTACAAGCAATACTGTTAATGGTTACAGTTTTAGCGGCAGCGGTTACTTTAGCTCAACCGGCACGGTTCTGGTTATCCTTGATGGAACCGGTACACCTGTTGCAGCGCAAACCGACAACTTTACCGCTACTGCCGACAATAGTGGAGGCACGTGTACATTTGATGTAACTGTAATGGCGTACGGGGAGGTAACCAACCCATACACCGGCGAAACATGGATGGACCGTAACCTTGGTGCCTCACATGTTGCCACAAACAGTACGGATGCCGATGCCTATGGCGACCTTTACCAGTGGGGAAGATTAACGGATGGGCACGAAGACCGTGGCAGTGGAACGACCTCCACCCTCAGTAGCACGGATGTTCCCGGACATAGCGATTTTATTTTGGCATACTCCTACCCTTATGATTGGAGAAGCCCGCAGAATGATAATTTATGGCAGGGAGAAAGCGGCACAAACAACCCATGCCCAAACGGTTTCCGTATCCCTACCCAGGCAGAATGGGATGCTGAGCGATTAAGTTGGGATTTCAACAACGCTGCTGGCGCATTTGGCTCAGTACTGAAACTCACTGTTGGCGGCTACCGCTACTACGGCGATGGTTCGTTCGACCTCGTTGGCAGCGACGGCCTTTACTGGAGCAGTACGATTGATGATTATCGCGCCCGCAGCCTGTGTTTCGGCAGCAGCAGTGCCGACATATACACAAGCAGCCGTGCTCACGGTTTGACGGTTCGCTGCATTAAGGATTAGGTGTGCACAGAAGCTTGTTTAGGGTGCAAAGGCACATTGCATTATTTATCCCGTGGAATTGTGAAGCAATATTCCACTGGAGCCGGGTAGTTCTATATTTATAGATTGCAGATTTTGGATTTTAGATTGAAGATTTTAGATTGAAGATTGTAATTCTATTTTTTTACTATTTTCCGCACACATAAATAGGAAAAATATTATTTAGCCTTGTTCTTCTAATTCAAATTTATTCATCAGTTTTTTTAACTTCGTAAATCTAAAATCGTTAATCCTTGTTCGTAAATCAATTTCTATTTTTTTATCTTAACTTGCACATAACATTGATATTCAATAACACTTAAATAAAAGTTTGTTTAAAAAACACAGTTTTATAAAATAATAAAAGGATGCTTGTTCGCTTGTGAACATAAATAATCAAA
>CAZREZ010000504.1:0-2253 GCA_964599115.1 uncultured Bacteroidales bacterium | reverse complement strand
AGCATACTTAGCGATAGTATTACTAACCTGAACGACTTGCGTAATTGGCTTGATAATATCGGCGGATTGATAGCAGACAAACAAATCATTTGCACATACCTTCAGGAAGGTGATACAAGCAATGCTCTCACTTTATTAAATATGTTACCGGCTTTGTATGATTTGCAGGGTGAAGAACTTGATGCTTACTATGAGTATAGCGATATGATAAACCTTCAGATTACTTTACAAAGTCAGAATCGCAACATACACCAGCTTGACAGCACCGAAATTGCCGGCTTGTTATGGATGGCAGATTCAGCATCGGGTGATGCCAAAGTGCAAGCACGCAATATACTTGAATATGCATATAGCTACCATTACTGCGACTGCCCTTCATTACCCGATTCTATCGGCCTGAAAAGCAGCAGTAGCTTTAACTATGGCAATTTTATCAAAGCAAAGGGAATGGAAATAAATGCTACCCCTAACCCTGCCTCTACATGGGTAGCTTTCGATTACCGTTTGGCTTTAACTGATACTGAAGGAACCATCACCATTTCCGATGTTTCGGGCAGGGTTATTGAAGCAATTAAAGTTACCGGTAACCAAGACCAAAAAGTATGGGACATCCGCCGGATAAAACAGGGTGTTTATATTTATACACTCAATGCAGGTGGATTGAAAAAATCAGCTAAACTTATTATTAAATAAACTATTTATAAAAACAGGTATACGGCGAAAGCCGTAACCTGTTTTTCGTAATAAAAAATCTATATCTTAAATTTAAACTGTACAATAAATGAAAATAAGAAGAAGAATATTTTTACTTTTTACTTTTTACTTTTTACTTTTTACTTTGGCAGCTCAAAACAACATGCAAATTCAGTGGCAGGGATGTTATGGTGGTAGTGAATATGATGATGCTGGAAGCATAGTCCAAACGGAAAATGGATATCTTGTTTTAGGTACTACAGGATCTGATGATGGTGATATATCATTTAATCATGGTGATTCAGATATTTGGTTGATAAAAATTGATAGTTTGGGGAATTTGTTATGGGAAAGGGTATATGGAGGCTCAGAAACGGAATATTCCTCGAATATAATAAAAGATAATTATGGATATTATTATTTTAGCGGATGGACTTATTCCAATGACGGTGATGTGCAATCCGGTAACCACGGTGGTTACGACCGCTGGATTGTAAAAATTGACATCGAAGGAAATATTATTTGGGAACAATGTTATGGCGGAAGTATGACTGAATACGGGGGCATGTTAAAATTACTTAGTAATGGTAATATTTTAACTTACGGTGCAACTTTTTCAGGTGATGGCGATGTGCCTGTTAATTATGGCTATTTAGATAATTGGCTTATGATAATTAATACTGATGGTGATATTATTGAAAGTAAGGTTTATGGGAATATGGACCAAAACAACATTTTTGATATTATTGAAACAAGTGACGGTGGTTTCTTTTTTGCAAGTAAAACCACATCAACTGAAGGAATGGTTGAAGGGGAATATCATGGAGGACAGTCTGATGTATGGGTAGTAAAACTTGATAATGATATGAACATAGAATGGCAAAATTTATATGGAGGCAGTAAGCTTGATTATGGATATCAGGGAGTTTTAGAGTTGGATGATGGGTATATCTTTTTAGCTTCTACCAATTCCAATGATTTTGATGTTTCGGGTTATCATTATACACCAGGAGAAAATGCAGATATATGGGCTGTAAAAATTGACACGATAGGAAATATCCTATGGCAGAGGTGTCTTGGTGGATCGGATTGGGAATTTTCAGGTACAATTCATCAATCAGAAAACGGGGGCTTTGTTATTTTTGCAGAAACATCATCAAACAATGGAGATGTTTCGGGCAATAATTCATGGCCCGGTAAATATGATATCTGGATGGTAAAACTTAGTGCGGATGGTGAACTGGAATGGCAGGAATGTTACGGTGGAAATGGAAACGAAAGAGTTTTTAAAGGTGTACTTAAAAAAAGTGAGCATAATTGGGTAGTTGCTGGTAGGGCAAGCCATAATTCAGGAGATGTGGACTGTAACCTTCATGGCAATGAGGATTTTTGGGTTTTTGAGATCAAAGACTGCTCCTACTATATGCCGCAAACTCCAAACCAACCCTTAGGGCCGGATACACTTTGTTATACCACAGATTCAACAAGTATGTATGAAATAAATCCAGCAGCAGGAGCCTGGGGCTATGAGTGGAAAATAGAACCGGAAGAAGCAGGAAC
>CAZREZ010000503.1:0-2265 GCA_964599115.1 uncultured Bacteroidales bacterium | reverse complement strand
CTTCTTATAAAATTCAGGCAAAAAACGACAGAGAATTCTTAAATTATGAAAATGATCCTAATTTTAAGGCTATCGTTGAATAATTTGATTTTTTTTCATGGTGAATGATGGAAGCTCCGATTTTTTATCGGAGCTTTTTTTTAATAAATACTTCGATGCTATAGACAGGCATTAATTATTCTAATGAAATGTTGTGCTATATTAAATCAATCCTGTGAATTACAGGGTCATACTCCTGTTTAATAATACTTAATATTTTATTATAATCCTCTTTGTTCTCAACAAAGTCGATTTTATTAATATCAATAATTAATATTCGCATATTCTGTTGCTGCTTTATATAATCAAAATATCCCGACTGTATTTTTTCCAAATATGATTTTTTTATGTTTTTTTCATATGATCGCCCACGTTTTAAAATATTACTTTTTAACCTTTCAACATGTAAATACAAATAAACAAGTAAATCGGGTTTAGGCAAGGATGAATTAATAATATTAAAAAATTTGGAATACAATTTAAATTCATCATTTTGCAATGTTTTTCTTGCAAATATCAGCGACTTGTTAATAAAATAATCGGAAATTATAAAACTCCTGAACAAATCATGAGTGCTAAGTTGATCTTTCAATTGATGGAACCTTGATGCCAAGAAAGACATCTCAAGAGGAAAGGCATATTTTGAAGGATTTTTATAAAACTTCGGCAAAAACGAATTTTCCTCAAACTGCTCAAGGATCAATTTTGCATTGAACTGCTCAGCAATTTTTGTTGCTAGCGATGTTTTGCCGGCTCCTATTGTACCTTCAATTGCTATATAATTATACTTCATCAATTACAAAATTACTTGAAATTTTTTTAAACAAGTTATTCTTTCTGAATTTTTACCCACAAATTGTCATTACATTCTTCTAAAATTTCTTTGATTGTTTTGTTAAAAACCGGATGAATAAATTCACTTGCGATTTCAACAAGCGGAACAAGAGCAAAATTTCTTTGATGGAGAAGCGGATGAGGAATCTTTAAATTGCTATCCTCAATAATTTTATCATCATATAATAGAATATCAATATCAATAACTCTTGGTTCATAATGTTTTGATTTTCTCACTCTGCCAAGGACACTTTCAATGTTTAAAATCTCAGATAAAAGATGCTGTGGTAAATATTCAGTTTCTATCAATAATACCTGATTTAAAAAATGATTGTTTGATTTAAAACCCCATGCTGCTGACTCATAGACTCCTGACAAACTTAAAATCATACCTGTATTTTGAGCAATCATTTTTTTTGCTTTGCTCAGGGTTTCTTTGCGATTACCAATATTACTACCTAAAAGAAGATAAACTTTGCTCATATATTTTAATTTCAGCAAAGCTTCAAATTTACAATAAGATTTATTAAAAGAATAATAAATTCCTGAAAAGCTTTTTTAAGAGCTTAAGAAGAATAAAGGCGGGATAATAAATATTTGATTTTTTTATCATAATAAGGATCTGAAGCCCAGCGACCTTTTAAATCCTGCACGGCAGGGGCTATCCCACGCTTCACGAATCTGAACCTTTTATCAATCAATTTTAATTTTAATTTTTTTGTACTTGCATAAGCTTTAAGATGTTGAATATGAGCCCTGATACCAATCCGTTTTGATGAAAAACTTTCACCCGAATTACCTATGCCAGTTGCTCCGAGTCCGCAAAAATTATTCTGGTCGTGATTAACTAATCCGCCATACTTACAAAAACCGGTTTCCAAACACATCTGAATGAATGCAATATCATGGTTCACTCCTTCTATCTCTGATTCTTCAATATATAATTTTGCCAAAATTTTAGCCTGATCAGTATCAATATTTGAATTATTATCAGATAAAAATTTTGTTAATTGGTCAGCAGTTTTTATACCATTTGTCATTATATTATATGACGGGCGTAATAATCCAAAGGAGTTGGATCCGTTTAAAGCAGCAGGCTTGAAAAAATAAGGGTTTACACAAAATGTTTTCAGATAGTTTTCATTTATCTGAATAAATGAAGGAATGCCAGAATTCAATTTATTTTCCTCAACTAATGAAAATTTTTCAAGAGAATTGGATAAAGTCAAACTACCATTGCTTAGAAACAAAAATATTAAAACAGAAAACATTTTCTTTTTTAAAAACAAAGATGATTTTCTCATACTTGTAAACAAATTTTCTTTGAACAAATATCATATCAATAATTTTTACATTTACAGAATATATTTTTTATTATTCACAAATTGATGT
>CAZREZ010000502.1:0-2283 GCA_964599115.1 uncultured Bacteroidales bacterium | reverse complement strand
ATTTTTATTTGGTTTGTTGATAGATCCAATGGGCGCCTGCCTTAAAGGCACGTGGAGCAACCGAAACATGAATAGTCTCTCCAAATATAGGATCAATCGGTGGATATTCAACATATTCTATGTTCGACATTGCTCCATACTCACTCTTTACTTTGGTAAAGTTGCCAAAAGGAACACAGTCATCATTTTTGCAATGCCAAAAGAGCATTTTTGTTGTAGGTTTCCATACAGCAGATTCTTTGATGTTTTAAACAGAGATTTAAGTGTAAAGTCTTATGGTAAAAATTTCTCATCGGAAGTTGTTCCTGTTTCGAGCTATATGCTTTATTTGTATCTTGCCACAAGGAATGACAAATATCTTCTTCAGGTGGAAAGAATTATAAATATTGCTCTGAATAAAATGAAGTGTCCTGAAACCAATTGGATTATAGAACCATTTGATAAAGATTGGAATTATATAACAAGATACAGTAATTTGAAAAATGAAATAAATATCGGTCATAATCAGGAACTTGTATGGATGTTTTACCGGCTTTATCTTTTAACGGGGAAAAAGGAATATTTAGATTCAACAAAGGCTATTACAAAAAAAATTTACAAATGGGGAGTTGCTGAAAATGGAGCATGGTACAGTAATTACGGAAGAAAAGACCCTTCTATGCATACCGATTTTTCGTATTGGTGGATACAGGTTTATGGAAATATGTTTGACATTTTTAATTATAAACTTACCGGAGATAAAAAATATCTTAACCATTTCAAAAAAGGTGCTGATTTCTAGAACAAATATTTTATTGATAAAAAATATGGCGACACTTATAGAGGCGTATTTCTTGATGGGGAAATAAAAGATGATATAAAAGCAGCGAGTGATAAAACTTCTTATCATGCAATGGAATACAGCCTTTTAACTTATCTTTATTTGGATTTATGGGTAAATAAAAAACCTGTTGAACTTTATTATTGCATTCAATCTCCGGGAAAAAATGAAAAATTTTATCCATCTCCAATTGAAGACCTTTCAGTAAAAATTGAAAAAGTTACAATAAACGGGGAGAACTGGACAGATTTTAGTAAAGACGAAGCATACATCAATTTACCTGAGTTAGAAAAAGTTGAGATGAAGGTTGTTATGAAATAATGGAACGCAAATTTACATTAGCAATTTTTTTTATAGAGGAACTAAATAATAACCCCCTCTGATTTTTTATCGAAGAAATGCATCTTGTTAATATGAAAAAACAACTGTGTTGGTTTATCAATTGTAATTTCGGCGTTGGGTTTTAACCTCGAAACAATTTCTTTGTCGTTTAATTTTGCAAAAGCAAATTTCTCATGCCCAAGTTCCTCTACAAATTGAATTTTACAATTGAGTATGGCGTATTCGCTTTTGTGCATATCATTATCAATTTGCTTATAAATATTCTCTGAGCGAATGCCCATAACAAGGGTCTGATCTAAATGATCTTTCAGAAAATGACCGGAGGGCAAATTAAACTGAAACGCATCTTTCAAATCTTTAAATATCAATTGATTGTTACTTTTAACAATACTGCCATCAATAAAATTCATTGTTGGTGAACCAATAAAACCAGCTACGAATAAATTTCTGGGATTGTTATATAATCCGACCGGGGTATCCACCTGTTGAATTTCACCTTTGTCCATTAAAACAATTCGTTCACCAAGTGTCATGGCTTCCACCTGGTCGTGTGTTACATATACAACGGTTGTTTGTAAGGTGCTGTGCAATTTGGCTATTTCAATTCTCATCAGTCCTCGTAGCTTTGCATCTAAATTGCTAAGCGGTTCATCGAATAAAAAAACTTTTGGGTTACGGACAATTGCTCTGCCAATAGCTACTCGTTGATTTTGTCCACCAGACATAGATTTTGGTTTTCGGTCCAACAAATCTTCAATTTCAAGAATTTTGGCAGCTTTCATTACACGGGAGCAAATAATTTTTTTATTTATCTTTTTTATTTTCAGACCAAATGCAAGATTTTGGTAAGCCGTCATATGCGGATATAAAGCATAATTTTGAAAAACAATGGAAATGTCCCGATCTTTCGGGGAAAGATCATTTACAAGTTTATTATCTATATATAGTTTGCCTTCGCTTATTTCTTCTAAACCGACAATCATCCTTAATAATGTTGATTTACCACATCCTGAAGGCCCTACCAGTACCAGAAACTCTTTATCCTTAACCTCAAGGTTAATATTATTTACGGCCTTTACCTTGTCTTTACCTTGATATATCTTAGTAATATTTTCAAATTT
>CAZREZ010000501.1:0-2285 GCA_964599115.1 uncultured Bacteroidales bacterium | reverse complement strand
TAGGATTTCTTCTAAATTTATTGTGATATTTTGTGTAAATGCCAGATCATCAACCATAGCATTTAAATTTCTGCTAAGATAACCTGCATCATCCAGATTACCGATTATATTTAAACCTATTAAATATTGATTTTCGTTAAGAACACGCAAACCTAATTGTGAAATCAGCATTTCATGAAAGCTAATACCTGAGGCAATGGGGATTTCTTTTCTGTCTTCATCAGGATTTGTATTATTAGCATTTAATTTATAGGAAGGAATATCATCTTCATTAATATAATCGTTCAGGTCAAACTCATCATCTTTTTCGTCGTATTCTTCGGATATTTCGCTTTCATTCTCACTGATTTCATCTTTGAGTTCTTCGTTGTCTATCTCTTCCTGTTCATCAGTATCTTCAAGTGCCGGATTTTCTTCAATTTCCTGTTTAATTCTTTGTTCAAGGGCAATAGTAGGTATTTGCAGCAGTTTCATTAAAAGAATCTGCTGGGGAGATAATTTTTGAAGGAGCTTCTGTTGTAATTTTTGATTTAACATACTAAATAATATTCAAAATTAAGCCACCCTTTGTGAAAATTCTATATTATAATTAGTAAACAATTTTTATAGTTATACGTTAAAAATTATAAGATGTTGTCATTGTCTGAATATAGTTGACTTTAATTATTTTCAGCTTACATCAGAATTCCGCATTTTGCGGGTATCTCGGGAATGGTATAACATCCCTGATATTACCCATACCGGTTATGAACAGCATTAATCGTTCAAAACCAAGTCCGAATCCGCTATGTGGGACAGTACCGAATTGCCGCGTTTCAAGGTACCACCATAATGTTTTTTCCAGAATATTCAGTTCTTTTATTCGTTTATACAATTTATCATATTCTTCTTCTCTTTGCGAACCTCCAATAATTTCACCTATTTGCGGGAACAGAACATCCAAAGCTTTCACTGTTTTTCCATCATCATTTTGCTTCATGTAAAACGCTTTTATCTTTTTTGGATAATCGGTTATCATAACCGGCTTTTTAAAATGTTTTTCAACTAAATACCGTTCGTGTTCCGACTGAAGGTCAATACCCCAGTTATCAATGGGGTATTGAAATTTTTTCTTTTTGTTTTGTTTTGAATTTTTAAGAATATTTATTGCTTCGGTATATGTTATTCTTTCAAAGTCATTTTCCAGTACAAATTTTAATTTTTCAATCAGCTCCATTGAGCGTTCTTCCTGTTTTTTATTTTTTTCTTCGTCAATCAGGCGTTTGCTTAGGAAAATAATATCTTCGGCGCAGTTATCCAGAGCATATTTAACTAGATATTTTAATAAATCTTCAGCTAAGTCCATGTTGTCATTTATATCTGCGAAAGCTACTTCAGGTTCAACCATCCAGAATTCGGCGAGATGCCGCGTAGTGTTAGAATTTTCAGCCCTAAAAGTAGGCCCGAAAGTATAAACCTGTGTTAATGCAAGTGCTGCCAGTTCAGCTTCCAATTGACCTGAAACAGTAAGATTTGTTTCTTTACCAAAGAAATCTTTCTTAAAATCAACTTTTCCGTCTTCGGTCAGAGGAGGGTTTTTAGCATCAAAAATTGATACTCTGAACATTTCGCCTGCACCTTCAGCATCCGAACCTGTAATTATCGGAGTGTGAATATTATAAAACCCTCTGTCGTTAAAAAATTTATGAATTGCAAATATCATTGCATGCCTGACTCTTGTAATCGCACCAAAAGTATTGGTACGAAATCGCAGATGTGCTTTTTCACGCAAAAATTCCAAAGAATGTTTTTTGGGTTGTAATGGATATTTATCAGGGTCGGCTTCGCCTAAAACCTCAATAGTTTTTGCTGTTAGCTCAACCTTTTGTCCTGTACCTTGCGATTCAATTAATTCACCATCAACAGAAATTGCAGCTCCGGTATTGACTCTATCTAATATTTTTTCATCAAAATTATTTAAATCAACAACTATTTGAACATTATTTAAACATGAGCCATCATTTAAAGCTATGAATGCTATGTTTTTACTGCTGCGTTTTGTCCGTACCCAGCCTTTCACGTTTAATTTTTTTCCGTAATCTTCCGATTTCAATAAATCATTGATTTTTGTCCTTTTCATTTTATTTATCAGGATTTTAAAATATTTTACAAAAAAACGATTTTTTATGCTTATTATCAATGTTTTGTTGAAAATATTCATTTTAAATTGGGAATAAAAAAACTTTTATCTTTTTACTTTCGACCAACGGGAGTCCGTATGGATGTTTTTTATCTTTATTAAATCC
>CAZREZ010000500.1:0-2293 GCA_964599115.1 uncultured Bacteroidales bacterium | reverse complement strand
CATCCGTCTTTTTTACCGTATTCAATTAAATATGGGAATTTCATATAACTCCAGTTCCTTACCTCCTCTGCAATATACTTCAGATAATCTTGCGGGTCAACATCATGTAAAATTCTTTTACCTTCTGCATCAACAGCTCTGATAACACCATCATAAAGATCCATTGCACCGTCTTTTCTTACAAGGCTTAAATGATTTGATGGAAAAGCAGCAAATGTGTCAATAAGCTCTCTGTGTTTTTTATGATAATCTTTAAATAAGCCGATTGCATCCTGTGACCATGATATCATTTTATCAGCATTCATTGGGTCAGGTCCATATAGGAATCTATCACGTTCTTCAATGCTTAAATTCTTATTTATTCCGCCTGGTATTGCACCTGTTCCGTGAATTTTTTTACCGGCAGTAACTTCAATTATTTCCTGTCCGAATTTACGCATCATCACGCCCTGCACAGCAAGGTCTTTATATTTCAGTGCAACACCGATTATATTACGTATTGCAGGGTCGGCATCAATACCGAACAGTAAGTCAGGTGATACAAGATGGAAAAAGTGCAAAGCATGAGACTGAAAAACTTGTCCGAAATGCATAAGCCTTCGCATTTTTTCTCCAACAGGTGTTAATCCGTCACCTGCACCTGCTCCAACAATCACATCCATTGCTTTTGCAGCAGCAAGATGATGGCTCACGGGACAAATTCCGCACAGACGTTGAACAAGCACAGGAGCTTCCCAGTATGGTCTGCCCTGAACAAAGCGTTCAAACCCTCTGAATTCAACAATGTGTAATCTGCTTTGTACTACATTTCCATTATCGTCCAGATGAATAGTGACTTTTCCGTGTCCTTCAACTCTGGTTACAGGTTCTATAGTTATTTTTCTTGTCATTTTTTATATGGTTTTAATCAAATTTAACAACTTCATAAGGTAATTTAAGTTCATTTCCGGTGATAAGTGCTACTAATGCATCCCAAATCAAATCTGCTCTTGGAGGGCAGCCGGGAAGAAAGTAATCTATTTTTACTATTTCATGACATGGATAAACTTTATCCAACATCATTGGAATTTCATCATCATTAGGAAGAATTTTATCAGGATTACTATTTATAACGGTTGGGCCGTTTAAGTATGCTTCATCTAAACACTCTTTAATGGGAATACCATTTCTGTAAGCAGGTAACCCACCCATAAGGGCACATTCTCCAAATGAAATTAAAATTTTACAATTTTTTCTAAAATCTTTTAATACGTGAACATTTTCGCTATTACTGCATCCACCTTCAATCAATCCAATATCACATTTTTTAGTAAATTCTTTAATATCGTCAATAGGTGATTTATTAAATTCCACTAATTCAATCAGTTTAAGTATTCTTTCGTCAATGTCTAACAATGACATGTGGCACCCAAAACAGCCACATAAAGATGTTGTTGCAACTATTGGTTTACTCATTATATAACCTCCATATATATTTGAACATTCTAGATTACTCTTTCAATATTACTACCAATTGGCATTTTATCATATTTACGTGTACCGATTGGTTCGTTAAAACCTTTATCCTTTCTGATAATAGCTCCTACAGGACAAATATCCATTGCTTTCTGAGCCATTTCATCAGACAGGTTTGCTGATAACTTTTTATCAATATTAATCTGTAGCTTATGACCTCTTCTTTTAAATGCGAATATATTTTTCCCATTTTCATCTTTAAATGCCCTGATACAGCGTTTACAAAGAATGCATCTGTTGTGGTCAATTATCAGTTTGGGGGTAGAGGCATCAATTTCTTTTACTGGAAATACGTAAGGGAATCGCGGAATCATCATCTGATAGCGATAGGCAAGTGCTTGTAATTCGCAATTACCACTTTTTTCACAAGCAGGGCAAAAATGATTTCCTTCAACAAACAACATTTCAATGATTGCTAATCTAAGGTCTTGTACTTCAGGAATATCATTTTCAACTTCCATGCCTTGTTCTACGGGTGTAGTACATGCAGTCATTAGTCTGCCTGCAATTTTAACATTGCATAGACGGCATGCTCCTGCAGGTTTAACATCTCTAATATGACAAAGAGACGGAATATATATACCGTTATCAGTAGCTGCATCCAAAATATTTTGTCCTCTTTCGGCAAAACATTCTTTACCATCAATTGTAAATTTAATTTTTTCGCTCATATTTTTGTATTTTAATATTCGTTATAAATTAGGTATTCTATCAACGGCTTCGCATGATTCTGCAACAGCTGCACTTAAATCAAAGCCACTATCAAATTCCACATCTT
>CAZREZ010000499.1:0-2302 GCA_964599115.1 uncultured Bacteroidales bacterium | reverse complement strand
GTAAGGGAGGATTTTAGAAGAGATGGTTTATCTGCTAATTTTCTTGCTGATGAACCTAAAGAATTAGCCAGGCAACTTGAAATAAAAGGAAATAATAAAATACCTGAAGGTATTGAAGAATTATATTCAGAACTACATGGAAAAGTAAAAGAATTAGTTGTTGATCTTGAAGAAATCAAGCAGGATTACTTGTAAATTTTATCTAACCTGTTTAATCCGTCAATCGCTTTCTGATAATTAGTTTCTAACTCAAGGGTTTTATGGTAGTTTTTTCGGGCTTCTTCTAAATTGCCTGATAATTCATAGCAATAAGCTCTGTTGTAATATGCATTAACATAATAAGGATCAATATTTATTGCTTTACTAAAATATTCGGCTGCGGTTTTAAAATCATTTATATAGATCAAATTCAAATAACCAATGTTATAATATGCGTCTTTGAATGTTGAGTCAATTTGAATGATATTCTGATAATATTCTGAAGCTTTCATGTAATCATTTTTTTCCTGATAATACATGCCAAGATCGTAAAGGGCTTCAATGCTGCGGGGTTTAATTTTTAAAGCATTATTAAAATAATCAACAGCTAATTTATTATGTTTAACCGAGTAAATTACACCTAACTGCATTATAGCGTCATAATAATCTTGATTTTGATCAATTGCGATTTGAAAATTTTTAATTGCATTAGACGTGTCTCCAGCTTCAAGTAATGCAAAACCTCTTATATAATATGCGATGGGATTGATTTTATTAATTTTGATAGCCTTATCAATATATTCATATGTTTTTTTATAATCTTTAAGTATAAGGCTTAGTTCGGCAAGTTTTAATATTGCATTTGTATTTTCTGAGTTTAAGTTTTCGGCTTTTAATAATGATTCCCTGCATTTTTGTATCTCACCCATTAATAAATAAATATCAGAAAGCGTTACATATATACCGGAAGATCGGGGATCTATCCGTATAGCTTCATTAATATCCCTCAATGCTTTATTAATATTATTATTTTGAAGATAATAAATTGCCCTCAAGTTATAAAGTTCAGCATTTATTGAATCATTAATTATTTTTTGGTTTAATAATTCAATTTCTGATAAATGATTTGTGTTATCTGATTTTTCCTGATTATTGGCTCTTTCATTTCCACAGGAGATAAAAAATAATAATGATATAAAAAAAAATAAAATATGTATTTTATTCATTTAACGCTTCTTTAATTTTAGCTTCAAGTTCTTCAGCTAATTCAGGATTATCAGTTAATAATTTTTTAACAGCTTCTCTGCCTTGTCCGAGTTTGGTATCGCCATAACTGAACCATGAACCGCTTTTTTTGATAATATTTTTCTCAACACCAAGGTCAATGATTTCTCCAATCTTAGAAATCCCTTCGCCGTAAATAAGATCAAATTCTGCTTTTCTGAAAGGAGGTGCAACTTTGTTTTTAACTACCTTAACTCTCACCCTGTTACCGCTAACCTGCTCTCCTTCTTTTATTTGAGATATCCTTCTAATATCAAGTCTTACTGAAGAATAAAATTTCAGAGCATTTCCACCGGTTGTTGTTTCAGGATTTCCAAACATAACGCCGATTTTTTCTCTAAGCTGGTTAACGAATATACAACAACATCCGGTTTTACTGATAGTTGCAGTTAGTTTTCGTAATGCCTGTGACATAAGTCTGGCTTGTAAGCCCATTTTTGAATCACCCATTTCACCTTCAATTTCACTTCTTGGAGTGAGAGCAGCAACAGAATCAATAACAATAATATCTATAGCTCCCGAACGAATAAGGTTGTCGGTAATTTCTAATGCCTGTTCGCCATTATCGGGTTGAGACACCAATAAATTTTCAACATCCACACCTAATTTTTTGGCATACAACATATCAAAAGCATGTTCGGCATCAATAAATGCAGCTATACCACCTTGTTTTTGAGATTCGGCAATAGCCTGGATAGCCAGTGTAGTTTTACCTGATGCCTCAGGACCGAATATTTCAGTTACTCTGCCTTTTGGCAAACCGCCAATACCTAAAGCAATGTCCAGTGCTATTGAACCTGTTGAAATTGATTCAATATCTTCTAAAGCACTGTCACCTAATTTCATTATTGCTCCCTTGCCGTATGATTTCTCAATATTTCCAAGCGTTGACTCAAGTGCTTTTAGTTTTTCTTTTTTTAGTTTTTCAACATTATTTTCTTTAGTTGTTTCTTTATCCATGTTATTTATTTTTAATTTTTAATTTGTAATTTGTAATTCGTAATCCGTAATCCGTAATCCGTAATTCGTAATTTTAAAT
>CAZREZ010000498.1:0-2307 GCA_964599115.1 uncultured Bacteroidales bacterium | reverse complement strand
TCATAATGGATGAAGTGTTTCTTAGAGAAAATTACGTTAATAACATTGCGATTAGAGATTCCCATGCGAGTGGCTTAAAATTGTCTGCCAAAGAAAAAACAATTATTAAAACAAAATCAACAATTCTAATTTACAAGAAAAAAGAAAATATAAGAATTAATCCTGTTTATCAACAAAGAAATGATTGGGATACCCATTTTAATACATTCGTTGATATTGAAGATGAAAGGTTACCTAAATATTCGTTATTGGAATATCTAAAATCTAAAAAAATTTGCGAAGAAGACTTTGTTTTAAACGATAACTCTTTAAGAAATAAAAATTTCAAAGATTTCGCTTTCAAAAATCGCAACAAAATATTTCAAAGCACAAAAGAAATTCCTGAGGATGCAAAGAAACTAAGTTTAAATAATCGAGATTCAGTAGTAAGGTATTCAGAAAATGAATTTGCTTTCAATGGGCGAAGATTGTCCCCTTTAAATAAAAGCATATTTAATGTTGGCTATGATACTTATTTCAAAGAAGAATTTGGAAAATTACTTTGTGATTTTTGGGATGATGTTGACTTTAATAATTCTCAAAACGAAGGTTCAGTTAGTTTTCCTGCTGGTAAAAAACCTGAATTTTTAATAGCAAGACTTATTACAATGTTTACCGAAAAAAATGAATTAGTATTAGATTACCATTTAGGAAGTGGTACAACTGCTGCTGTTGCACATAAAATGGGTCGGCAATATATTGGAATTGAGCAATTGAACTATGGCAATAATGACAGTATTGTTAGACTTCAAAATGTGATAGGGAAGAAAAAAATTGTAGAAGGAAAGATGTTTGATGAATTAGAATATGATAAAACAGGAATTTCTGAAACATCAAAATGGCAAGGCGGAGGCGATTTTATTTACTGCGAACTAAAAAAATACAATCAAAAATTTATTGAGCAAATAGAAGACGCAAACAGCGCAAACCGTTTGTTAGATATTTGGGAAGAAATAAAAATCCACAGTTTTTTAAACTATAATGTTGATATAAAAAAACACGATGAGCATATTGAAGATTTTAAAAAATTGGACATCAAAATACAAAAAGAGCATTTACTTGAATTATTGAACAAAAATCAACTTTATGTAAATCTATCGTCAATTGATGATGAAGACTACAAAGTAAATGATGAGGATAAAAAGTTTACTAATGATTTTTACGAAATAAAAAAAGAGAAAGAAACTGTTCAAACAAAAGCGGATATGTAATTATGGAACAAGCTAAATTCAACGAAATAGCAGTTTACGAAACCGAAGACGGCAAAATAAAAATAAATGTTTTGTTTGAGAACGAAAATCTTTGGCTTACTCAAAAGCTAATGGCACAATTGTTTGAATGTAGTGTAGATAATGTTTCGCTTCATTTAAAAAATATTTTTACAGAAAAAGAATTAAATATAAATTCAGTTGTAGAGGAATACTCGGTAACTGCTTCCGATGGTAAAAAATATAAAACCAAACACTATTCACTTGAAGCAATTATATCTGTTGGTTATAGAGTAAATACTACTCGCGGCACACAGTTTCGTATATGGGCAACCGATAAACTTAAAAAATATATTTTAAAAGGTTTTGCCATTGACAAGGATAAATTTATACACGGTTCTCGTTTCGATGCCCGTTATTTTGATGAATTACTTGAAGAAATTCGGGAAATTCGTGCAAGCGAAAGAATGGTTTATCAAAAGATTACTGATATTTATGCCACATCTATCAATTATTCCGTTGATACTGTTGAAACAGAACGATTTTTTGCCACAGTTCAAAATAAGCTACACTTTGCCATTACCGGAAAAACTGCTGCTGAAATAATTGCATCGCGAGTTGATGAGACTAAAGATAATATGGGCTTAACTACTTGGCGTAAAGCACCAAAAGGCAAAATTTTTAAAAATGATGTTATTATTGCGAAAAACTATCTGCAAAAAGATGAGTTGAAAAAACTAAACCATATTGTTGATATGTATCTTGATTATGCTGAATTTCAAGCAAGTAAAGCTAAACCTATGTATATGAAAGATTGGGCAGAAAAACTTAATGCTTTTTTACAATTTAATGAAGAAGAAATTTTGATGAACAGCGGAAAAGTTTCTAAAGAAGTAGCACATCAACTAGCAATAGACAAGTATCAAAAGTATAGAATAAAACAAGATAAAAATTATATTTCTGACTTTGATAAAGTAGTTAAACAGATAAAAGCTAAAAAGTAAAATGGAATTTTTACATAAAATATTTGATACAGGTTCAAGGTTTAATAAACAAATTG
>CAZREZ010000497.1:0-2308 GCA_964599115.1 uncultured Bacteroidales bacterium | reverse complement strand
AAAAATTTATTGTAAAACTACAAACAATTATTATATTTGAAAAATTAACCAAAACAAATAGCTTTATGAGTATTCAGATTTTATCATTTTTTATTGCTCCGGTTATTGCATTATTGCTTATTTTTTATATGAAATTTAAATTTCAGCTTAAAACATATTTATTGATAAGAAAAGCGTTTCTTTTTGGAGCAATAAGTGTTTTGTTAGTGGTTTTAGCACAAATTCTGGCCTCGTATTTACGGCTTGATGAATTACCAAATATACGAAGAACGGGGTTTTATGCTTTTGTTATTATCGCCTTTAGTTCTGAGTTTGCTAAATTTTTGATTCTGAGATATTATTTTCAACCAAAAGAAAATTTTAAAGGTCCTTTGGATGGTATTATTTATTCGTTTTTGATTTCATTGGGCTTTGCTACTGTTGCAACTGTTCTATATGCATATAATGTTATAAGAGCTCCTGTAGATTTATTATTTCTTTTTACCTATGCTTTAGCAAGTATTGTATTTGCAATATTATTGGGATTTTTTGTGGGATTAGGCAAAACAAGACAAAATCGCTTTATTGATTCTATGACCGGATTATTTGCAGCTACTTTTTTCCATGGCTTATATATTTTAAGTTTCCTGACAAAAGATTACCGTTTGTTGATTATTTTAGCTGTTGGTTCAATAATAATTACTATTTTGTTAACATTAAAATCATTAAAAGTTAAAGTAGGGGATTGATTTTATGTTAACTTAAATTTTGCAAAACTTGTCTGTATAGACCTATTCAGTATCGGTATAAAACCATTTTCTGTGGTATATTGCGGAATACGGATACCTAAAAAAATCGCTGAAAGATCGGGATTAATTCAAAAATTGTTTGACTTTATGGATAGATACTAATAACGAATTACGAAATAGGAGAATTAAAAACGTAATTAGTAAATTCGTAATCACGTAATTCGTAAATATATTTTATTGAGATAAATCTAAAATCGTTAATCGGTGTTCGATATTCGATATTCAAAATATTTTTGATGCTTACAAAGACAACATTCAGTTTAAACAACATAGCCTGTCCCGATTTTCGGGATTGGTTAGTTTTGCGAATTAAGTGCCTAAAGCATCCTGTAAACTTTCCCTGGTAAGCATTTTATTATTCCCTCAAATTCAAGATTTAAAAGTGCGGATGCAACTTTACTTATAGTTAATTTTGATAAACTGCTTATTTTGTCTATTCCCAGTTCCTGTTTCTCTTTTAAAATATTTACGATAGTTTCTTCTTCAGGAGATAATTTAATAAAAAGCTGCTGTTGTTTTTTTGGTTTTTTCTTCGTTATCTCCCAGCCCATAATATATTTTATGTCTTCGGCCGACTGAACAAGTGCAGCTCTGTTTGTTTTGATCAAATTATTACATCCTTTTGAGTATTTATCATAAAGACGTCCGGGAACAGCAAAAACATCACGATTGTATGAATTTGCAATGTCCGCAGTAATTAAAGCTCCACCTCTAACAGCAGATTCAATAACAATTACTGCATCTGAAAGACCGGCAATAATGCGGTTTCTTTTAGGAAAGTTTTCACGGTCGGGTATAGTTTTGCTAAGAAATTCCGATAACAAGCCGCCGCTCTTTATTATTTTTTCTGCTAAAGATTTGTTCAATTGAGGGTAAATCTTATCCAAACCATGAGCTAATACTCCTACTGTTTTTAAATTGTTTTCTAATGATATCTTATGAGCACAAGTATCAATTCCATAAGCAAGTCCACTTATTATTAGAATGTTCTGCTCAATTAATCCCTCAATCAACGAACTACAAATTTCCTTACCGTATTCACTGGATTTTCGAGTGCCGACTATACTTATGATTTTTGGTGCATTAAGGTCAGCATTGCCTTTATAAAACAGTAACATCGGGCTATCTTCACATTGTTTTAAACGATATGGGTATTTATCATCTAAATAAAAAAAAGTGTCAATTTTATATTTTTCAATAAACTTTATTTCTTCTTCAGCTCTTTCAAGAATTTTTTGGTTAATTATCGAATTTACGGTTTGTACGCCAATTCCCGGAATTTTTAATAAAAGCTTCTTTTTTTCCTTAAATACAGCTTCAACACTGCCGCAGTAAGCAATAAGTTTTTTGCCTACAATATCACCCACTCCGGGTATTAATGTTATGCCTATTTGATAAAGTAACATTGATATTGAGTTATTTATAGTGAGTAATAAGTATTAAATTAACATTGAAAATTTCCTCACAAATTATATGGAATATCGAACACCGATTAACGATTTTTGAATTTCGAAGTATCA
>CAZREZ010000496.1:0-2313 GCA_964599115.1 uncultured Bacteroidales bacterium | reverse complement strand
AAAAACAAATATTTTAGGTACACAAGTTCTTATGGATGCATCTTTAAAATTTAAAAAAGTTATATCATGGGTATTCTAAATTTTATTTTTATGGAAACTTCTTGGGCTTCATTTTATCCTAGTATACTGGGTTATATTGACCCGGGAACAGGTAGTATTATTATTCAAGCCATTATTGCAACTGTTGTTGGTGTTGGCGTTGCCCTTACTCTTTTCTGGCACAGGGTTTTAAAATTTTTAGGAATTAGAAAGTCAATTAAAAAAAATGAAAACACTAAACAAGAAAAAGGCAAACAGTAATTTAATGATTATTTCTTAATGAAACAATTATTTATTTTTGTAATAATTGCTTTACTCTACTATAAAGGGTTTTCTTTTGAAAGCACCCAATCCAAAGACACAAGCATTTGGTCTCTAAAAACACCTTCCCTTTATCTTAAATGGGAAGCTGAAAAAGGTGTGCCTTTGGTTTGGAAAGTACAAAATGAGGAAGGTAAAGGAGAAAAAGAATGGTATTTCTTCATTACCGGTCCTGAAAAAGGAGATGTAATTTTTCAACACCTTAGTATCCAAGGTGTATTGGGAGGTAAGGATATATATTTAATAGCCAACAACTCTTCACAAACTGATATTGATCAGAGTGTGTCAAACAAAGTTGTATATTCTTATTCTTTTGACAATAATGGCTTGGAGTTGAAGCAGGTTTTTGAAGAAAACGGTTATCCGTATCATTTCAACATGTCTGTCATCTTAAGCAACAATGCGGCGGAAGAATTTTCAGTTTTACCAAGTGATAGCTTAGTTTTGGTTTTAGGTCCTGGTCTTGGGCAAATAAAATCAGACCAACAGGAGATTCCACGTTCAATGTATTATTATGTTGAGCCAGTTGCGTCGCTTAACGGGAATGTTTACAAACATGTAGCTGACACTTTGAAAGCGGGTGTTTTACCATGGAAATCTGAGGAATTACAATGGATTGGCCTTCATAACCGCTATTTTGCATTGTTGATTCTCCCGAACAAATCAAAAGATTTTAGTGTTACACTTCCATTTTTACAATCATTTATCAATTACGACTCGTTCAGTTCAGAGCAACAACTTCCTGCGCATGATTTGCCGGTATTGTCTTTTCAATTGCCTGTTTCATCCCTTGAACCCGGAGAGAACGTCCAGTGGAATTTTACAATTTTTTCAGGTCCCAAATCTTATGATGCCCTAAGAGCTGGTCCTGAAAATCTAAATTCATTGCTTTTTTCTGATTTATGGAGCTGGATGCGATGGATTTGTTTAGGATTATACCGTTTGCTCAGCATAATCCACTTTTTCATACCTAACTGGGGATGGTCTATTATAATGTTGGCGCTAATTGTACGTATAGCTTTGTATCCTGTTGCGCAGAAAGCTCAGAAAAGCCAAAATCGGTTTATTGAAGCTCAAAAGCAAATGCTTCCTGAGTTAAGTGAAATAAAAAAAAATTACAAAGGGGGTGAACGAAGCGAACAAATACTGCAATTATACAAGAAGCACAATGTAAGTCCCTTTGCGGGGCTAAAACCCTTGCTTGTGGTTTTGATTCAACTCCCTATATTGATTGCTCTTTTTCATGTACTTGGCACAGCTTTTGAACTGCGTGACACCAGTTTTTTGTGGATTGAAACTCTGTCCGAACCTGATCAACTGTTTTCATTTGGAGTAAATATTCCTTTCTTGGGTGAATATTTTAATTTGTTACCATTTCTGATGGCCGTGGTTACGTTAATTACTTTTAAGTTGTCACCTGCTCCAACGGCTGAGAAGAAAAATCAGAGACTTCAAAACATTTTTCTTCTTGTGATGACACTTATATTTTTCTTTTTGTTCTATAATTTCCCAGCAGGTATGGTTTTATACTGGACTTTTGCAAATGTTTTTCATATTGTCCAACAGCGGTTAATGATGAGACGTAAACAGAAAAATAGCGTAAACACTTTTTTGAAAAATAAAGCTAATACTTTTTAGAGAAAATCAGTTGATAGAGGAGCTGACTTTGAAATAATTTATACTTCGGCTTATGATTGCCATTGAAGCTGGATATATAATTCTATGTATACGTATATTGCTTTTTAGGGAATGCTACAACATCACCGGAGTTTACATCATGAAACATGTATTATGAAAAAAGACCATTTTAATCAGTTAAAAGAGTTGCATGAGGATAAAAAAGCCCTTGCTTTATATAATCATTATGTTTTAAATGAATTAGCTAATCTACATCCAATAAACCTGGGCTGTGTGGTAACTAAAAATTACATCCTTGATTTTCTTATTTTTTAC
>CAZREZ010000495.1:0-2315 GCA_964599115.1 uncultured Bacteroidales bacterium | reverse complement strand
GGCAATTGAGTCGCGCTTGTTGATGTATTCAAAAAAAACTAAATCCCAATCAGGTTTAATGGGAAAGGGTTTTTCAATTGATGGTGATAAATCATGTAACATTTTATAGTCATCAATTAATTTTTCATCAGGGAATTCTCTAATCTGACTAAAAGAATTTGTAAAAATTAAAAAGCAAAGAGCACCTAAAATAAATTTTTTCTTGTACGTTTTCATAATTTAATGATTTAATGATTAATAATTAAATTGAATTGCTTACAAATATATTATTTTATAGTTGATTTAGCAAATAATTTTGGTAATATTTTTTTCGTATATCATAATTTATATTTGCTTTTATAAAATTAATTTTATAAATTTGCTCGAAATAATAAATATAGTATTAACCAAAATTATTAATTATGAAAAAATTAATTTTTACTTTAGCTGCTTTTATAGCAATCAGTTTAAACACCATTGGACAGATTGGATGGACATTGGTAGATTCCGGCCTTCCGGATGGAAAAGGAGTAGGTCAGATATCGGTTGGTATGAATGACAACACCGCGCTATGGGGGTTGGCAATTAACAATGACGGATCGGTTTATGATGCTTTTACACGTTCAATAGATGGTGGATATACATGGGAAGCTGGTACTTTTAATGCAGGTGACGGTCTTTCCCAGCTTTTCGCTATTAATGCCAATGTTTGCTGGGCCGTTTTCAATACCGGTGCTGACCAGGGATTATACAAAACCGAAGATGGCGGAGTAATATGGGAAAAGAAAGGTGATGCATACGGTAGTAGTTCTTTTGCAAATGTTATTCATTTCTTTGACGACCTGAATGGATTTGCTCAGGGCGATCCGGTTGATGGCTACTATGAATTGTATGTTACCACCGATGGTGGTGAAAACTGGACCAGAATTGATGAAACGAATATTCCCGTTCCCACTTCCGGTGAATACGGAATAACAGGTAATTACTGTGCTGTTGGTGATAATATTTGGTGGGGTACAAACCAGGGTAGAATTTTCAGATCAAACGACAAAGGTTATACCTGGGATGTTTCACTAACTGTTTTTGGTGCATCTCAAAGTGTTAATTCTTTGATGTTTGATGAATTAAATGGTTTTGCTTACAGGTCATATCTTAATTTGGGACTTGAACCTGTATTGAACGAAACCAATGACGGCGGTGTAACCTGGACAGAATTTAACACTGCTGGAGCCAGCTATGCAAGGTATTTTTATCATGTTCCCGGTACTGTTAATACAGTATATGGCTCAGCCATGGACGCAACCAATGGTATGGGAATTTCTATCAGCGAAGATGGCGGACATAACTGGACTGAGATATCTACTGGTTATGCCTTCCAGGCTTCTGCATGGCTCGATGTTGAAACCGGCTGGTGTGGTACTTTTACAACAGCAAAAAGTTCAGGCGGTATGTATATTTATGGTGAGGTTCAACCTCCTCCAGCTCCTACAAATCTCCAGTTCACTACAAATGATTATCTTGTAAATTTAACATGGGATGCTCCTCCTACTTCAACAGAAGAACTTATTTATGACAATAATGTAAATACCGGTGCATACAGTTATAATGGATATACAATGGCAACCCACATGTCTCCGGCTGGTCCTTGTCAGGTTCTTACACTTAAATATTATACAACAATTGAAGCAGGAGATAATACGTTTAATGCCACAGTATTTGACTGGGATGGCTCACAACCGGGAACTACCATTATTTACGAAGAAACAGTAACAGCTGTTGAGGAAGACTGGATGTTAGTTGATGTATCAGCCCAAAATATTACCTTTTCCGGCGATTTTGTTGTTGGATTTGGGTCTATAAATGGTACAACATACGTTGGATATGATGCTGATTTAAACAACGGAAGGTCATGGGATTTCAATAATAGTGCATCAACATGGGGGTCATGGACCGAAGCATACCTTATTCGCGCCATAGTTCTTTATTCTGATGGGTCGGTTGCAGAAATTGGTGCATTTCCAACTATGGGAGAGTTACAATCTACATCAGGTAACTTATCAACTCATCCAACAGACTACTCCGGAGTTACAACAGTTAAACCTATCAATAAAATCGTTTCAGCCACAAAAGATTTGCTTGGTTACAATGTTTATCGCGATGGGGTTACAATTAATACAAGCCTGGTATTAGTTGAGGAGTATGAGGATATCGTTCCAGCATCAGGCCAATATGAATATTATGTTACCGCCGTTTGGGACGAAGGTGAATCTGACCCGTCAAATACAGTTATTGTCGATATAACAGTCGGGGTAAATGAAATTGACATGGCGGGTGTT
>CAZREZ010000494.1:0-2323 GCA_964599115.1 uncultured Bacteroidales bacterium | reverse complement strand
GTTGTAAGTGGCAGTAGCAAACTTCGTCTACGCTCAGTTTGACTTTATCCTGTTTAAAAAATTATGAGTCATGGTGAGCGAAGACAAACCAGAGGCAAGGTGGCAGTAGTAGCAGTCCGAACTTGATAACCGGATTTACGAATTTAATCAAAAAACGTAAACACAATAACACATAAACACTTTAACCATTTTTAAAAAAAAAGTAACTTTACACACTTTTTTTTCCTAAAATCAATTTAATATGTTCAACGAAAAGGATCTTAAACAAATCCAATCTAAAGGGATTGACCTGCAAACAATAGATTTTCAAATTGAAAATTTTAAACAGGGTTTCCCATATATTTACTTAGTTGCTCCTGCAACAAGGCAAAATGGTATAATATTTTTTAATGAAAAAGAAACTAAAGAACTTTCTGATTTCTATATTGAAAGTTCCAAAAACAAAGATATTCTGAAATTTACACCTGCTTCAGGCGCTGCCAGCCGTATGTTTAAGCACCTGTTTGAATTCAGAGATAATTACAAAGGTACTGATGAAGACTATAAAAATTTCCTTAAAGACAAAAGTTTCAATTCTGTTTACAATTTCTTTGATAAAATAAAAAACTTTGCATTTTATGATGATCTAAAAGCCGTTATGATTAAACACGGACTTGATATTGAACAATGTATTAAAAGTAAAGATTTTGTAACTGTAATTAATTTTTTGCTTTCGGAAAAAGGATTGAATTATGCAAAACTTCCGAAAGGCTTGCTGAAATTTCATAATTACCCTGATGGCTCACGTATGTCGGTTGAAGAGCATTTGGTTGAAGGAGCGGTTTATTGTAAAGACAAAAACAATAATGTTGCCATTCATTTTACGGTTTCGCCCGAACATAAAGAAGAATTTATTAAGGCAGTAAACAGTGTAAAAGGGAAATATGAAAAATATTTCAATGTAAAATTTAATATTGATTTTTCAATACAAAAATCTTCAACCGATACTATTGCCGTTGATATGGATAATAAACCATTCAGAGAAAAAGACGAAAGTTTATTATTCCGTCCGGGCGGGCATGGTGCATTGATTGAAAACCTGAATGACCTTGAAGGAGATATAATTTTTGTTAAAAATATTGATAATATAGTACCTGATAAACTACGAGAACCCACTTATTTATATAAAAAAGTAATTGCCGGATATTTATTACAACTCCAAAAAAAGACTTTTGAATACCTTGAAATGCTTGAAAAAGGTAATCTAAACGATAGCCAACTTGATGAAATAGAAAATTTCGCTCAGAATAAATTAGAAATTAAAATTGGAGATAATTTTAAAAATCTGACAAAACCTGAAAAAACAAAATATTTATTTGAAAAGCTTAACCGACCTATGCGGGTTTGCGGTATGGTAAAAAATGAAGGGGAACCCGGTGGAGGTCCTTTCCGGATAAGAAATACAAAAGATGAAAACTCATTACAAATTGTTGAATCTTCTCAAATTGATTTAAAAGATCCGGAACAAAATAATATTGTACAAAAAGCCACTCATTTCAATCCTGTTGACCTTGTATGCGGCATAAGGGATTACAAAGGAGAACCTTTTGACCTGAAAAAATATATTGATACTACAACAGGTTTTATTTCGGTAAAATCAAAAAACGGCAAAAACCTTAAGGCACAGGAATTGCCCGGTTTATGGAACGGTGCTATGGCTGACTGGATAACGGTTTTTGTTGAAACACCAATCATCACCTTTAACCCGGTAAAAACTGTTAATGACTTACTCAGGAAGCAACACCAGTAGAAATTTACGATAAATACCGGCTTAGTCTCTTAAAAGACAAACTAACCAATCCCGAAAATCGGGACAGGCTATGTTGTTTAAATTGGATGTTATCTTTGTAAGCATCAGAAATATTTTGAATATCGAATATCGAACACCGATTAACGATTTTAGATTTATCTCCATCAACAAACGAATTTGAACTTTGATATTCGTTATTCATTTTAGATGCTTTCAATTATTCCGTATTCAAGCAAAACATCAACAATATCAAGAATTTCCGAGGTATTGTTTTTATCTACATCAGCTATTTGCATAATTTCAGAAACAGATTGAAAGTCAGCACTGGGGAATGGAAGATGATACATGAATTTTCCCTGTGGGATTGTAAGGTTGATCTTTCGTTCCTTTCTTTCCCTTCCGTCACCTGTCCATTTTGCAATACTGCTGATGTATTGATTGTTTCTTGCTGTTGTGAAGCGGGCACCTGCATTTTTCTTTTCCCTTATTTTTACAGATAATTTTCCTTCTGGCTTGCTTTGTACTTCAAATAAC
>CAZREZ010000493.1:0-2337 GCA_964599115.1 uncultured Bacteroidales bacterium | reverse complement strand
CATTTGGATTCAAAAAATTCTGGCGTTTCTTTTCTGGATATTTCCACAGGCGAATTTTTTGTTGCACAAGGATCAATTGAATACATTGATAAATTACTCCAGAGTTTTACTCCAAGTGAAATTATTATTCAGAGAAATAAACGTAATAAATTTTATGAGTATTTCGGAGATAAATTTTATATAAATACTTTTGATGATTGGGTGTTTACCGAAGAATTTTCATATGAACTTTTGTTAAGACATTTTGCTACAAATTCATTAAAAGGCTTTGGTGTTGAGAACATGAAAAATGCTGTCATAGCAGCCGGTGCAGCTCTTCATTATCTGGCTGAAACCCACCATGATAAAGTACAGCATATTTGTAAAATATCAAGAATTGAAGAAGATAAATATGTTTGGTTGGATAAATTTACAATAAGAAATCTTGAATTATTATTTTCTCCTTATGAAAATGCTGCTACTTTGCTTGATGTTATTGATCATACTATTTCTCCTATGGGTGCAAGACTTCTAAAAAGATGGATTGTTCTTCCCTTAAAAGATAAGCAACCAATTGAAGAACGCTTTGATATTGTAGAATATATATTAAAAAATCCGGATTTTAGCGAAGCTCTCAAACAAAACATAAAAATAACCGGTGACCTTGAGCGATTAATTTCAAAAGTGGCTGTAGGGAAAATTAATCCAAGAGAATTAATCCAGTTAAAAAAAGCATTATACGCTGTTGAGGAAATTAAAAATGCCTGTTCAGCATCCTCTGAAAAATCACTGCAAAAAATTGCTGAACAATTGAATTTTTGTAGTTCTGCCAGGCAAAGAATAGATAAAGAAATAAATCCTGATCCGCCTGCCTTGCTCAATAAAGGAAATGTAATTTCAAAAGGTGTTTCCGAAGAACTGGATAACTTAAGGGAAGTGGCTTTTTCGGGTAAAGATTATTTGAAAAAGATTCAGAAACGCGAAATTGAGCAGACAGGAATACAGTCATTAAAAATTGGATTTAATAATGTTTTCGGTTATTATCTTGAAGTAACAAATACTCATAAAGACAAAGTTCCTGATGAATGGTACCGCAAACAAACCCTGACAAACTCCGAACGATATATAACCGAAGAATTAAAGGAATACGAAGAGAAAATACTGGGAGCTGAAGAAAAAATAATGACTCTTGAAATTAAATTATTTAACGAACTGGTTTTAAGCTTATCCGATTATATTCAGCCAATCCAATTAGATGCTGTTTTAATAGCCCGTTTGGATTGTCTTCTTTCATTTGCAATAATATCCGAAAAAAATAATTATAAACGCCCTTCAATAAATGAGTCTTATGCTTTAAATATCAAAAACGGAAGACATCCTGTGATTGAACATCTATTACCCATTGGCGAGGAATATATTCCGAATGATGTATATCTTGATAATGAGAAACAACAAATAATAATTATTACCGGTCCGAATATGTCCGGCAAATCGGCATTGTTGCGACAAACAGCTTTAATTGTTTTGATGGCACAGATGGGGTGCTTTGTGCCTGCTGATACTGCAAATATCGGAATAATTGATAAGATATTTACAAGGGTTGGCGCATCGGATAATATTTCATTGGGCGAGTCAACATTTATGGTGGAAATGAATGAAACAGCAAGTATTTTAAATAATATGTCAAACCGGAGTTTGATTTTATTAGATGAGATTGGGCGTGGAACAAGTACCTACGATGGAATTTCTATTGCATGGGCAATTTCGGAATATATGCACGAACATTCGCTTTTTAGAGCAAAAGTTTTGTTTGCAACACATTATCACGAACTTAATGAAATGACTGCCTCAATGAAAAGAATTAAAAATTATCATATTTCAATAAAAGAAATAAATAATAAAATAATTTTTTTGAGAAAGATGAAAAAAGGAGGCAGCGAGCATAGCTTCGGGATACATGTTGCTAAAATGGCAGGTATGCCTGCAAAAGTTATTAACAGAGCGAACAATTTACTTGAACAACTTGAAAAATCACATTCCGGTGATGAATTAACCAAAAAATCAGGAAAAACCGGCAAAAAGCAGTCATTGGCAGATAAATACCAGTTAAGCTTTATACAGTTGGATGACCCTTTACTTCATCAGATAAAAGATGATATTTTAATCACGGATATTGATACTCTTACTCCGGTCGAAGCTTTAATGAAGCTGAATGAAATAAAAAAACTTTTGGGGAAACAATAAATATTTTAAAAAAAATTGAAATTTTCATTAATGTTTATAAAAATTCGTATATTTGCACTCCAAAATTTTATGCGAAAGTAGCTCAGCTGGTAGAGCACGACCTTGCCAAGGTCG
>CAZREZ010000492.1:0-2367 GCA_964599115.1 uncultured Bacteroidales bacterium | reverse complement strand
ATGTCGTTCAATGTACTCTGCACCTAAAGTATAGGCCGCTATATCTATAGCAATACCTAAATGATGCCCACTAAAGCCTATAGCTTTTACCCTATCTTCATACTTTTCTCTCAAGTACAATATATCTAACAAAGCTACATCATCAAAAGGAACAGGATACCCTGATGTACAGTTATATAATATAATGTCCTTAGCTCTATTAAATTTTTCAAAAAGCTGAATTACATCATCAATTTCACTTTTTTTTGACATACCCGTAGATACATGTATTTCGCCATCATAGTTTTTTGCTAACCACTCAAGCATTACTAGATTATTATTACATGCAGATGGTATTTTTATCATTTTAGGGTGTAAAGATGCAATTTCTTTTGCCGAGATAAGTTCCCAAACTGATGTAGAATATTCAATGCCAAGCTCTTCACAATATTTTTTTAATTCTGCATGTTGTTTATAAGTAAACTCTAAGTATTTACGATGTTCACCATATATTTTTCCATATGAATTTGCAGGATTTGGATGCGGTGCATTATATTGTTCTTCTGTTAATAAATCTTTATTACTCCTTTTCTGAAATTTAACAATATCAGCATTCCCATAAATTTTAGCTACTTTAATTAATTCTTTGGCAATTTCGAAATCGCCTTTATGATTACATCCAATCTCGGCAATAACTTTGGGTTTTTTGTAGACAACATTTTTCATAGTTATAAATTTAAAATTTTATTATAATATCACTATTATCAGACAAAAATTGAAAAGCAAAATTCTCAACAAAAAATGAAAGTACAACTTTAGGGGAAAACCATCGGGAGTCCCCCTTTTTAAAAAATTTAGTCGGTCAGTAGTGATTTCTTTTATACAATTTGATAATTTTTGCTACAAAGATAAAAATTAATATAATTATAAAATATTATTAATATATGTATTTTTGTTTTTTAAATAACAATTTAATTATTGGATTATTATGACCAACATCTCCATAATCGGCTCCGGTTCTATCGCAACAGCTCTCGGAAACGTTTTATCAGCTAAAAATAATTTAAATGTAATATTATTATCTATTGAAGATGACGTTGTTGACTCAATTAATAAATCAAATATTAACTATAAATACTTTCCAAACATCAAACTTAACAGCAATTTAAAAGCAACCACCGACAATAAAATCCTCAATTCTGCAAATGTTGTTTTTTTAGCTATTCCATCATCAGTTACTGTGGATTTTATTTTAAGGTTGAAAAACGAATTGAATAAAAATTCAATTTTAGTAAATCTTGCTAAGGGATTCGGAAACGAAAATCAAACCATTGTTAAATGCCTTGAAGATAAAATACCAAACCCTGTTTGCTCGTTAAAAGGACCGACCTTTGCCAGAGAACTTATTAATAAATCACCTACTGCTTTTACTTTGGGTGCCAGAAATGAAGATGTCTTCAAATTATTTTCAGAAATATTTAAAAATACTAACATCTTTATTGATTTTTCTACTGATGTTAACGGTGTTGAAATTCTGAGCATCCTGAAAAATATTTATGCAATAGCTGTTGGTATTGTTGACGCACACTTTAATTCGCCAAATCTCAGGTTTTTATTTCTCACCAAAGCATTTAAGGAAATGAAAAATATTCATCTTCAATTTGGAGGTGATAAAGAAACTCTTTTTAAATATTGCGGTTTTGGTGATTTCGGCTTAACAGCTCTTAACGACCTAAGCAGAAACCGGACTTTAGGATTGCTTATCGGAAAAGGATTTTTTACAGAAGATATTTCCGACAAAGTTCTTCTTGAAGGCAGAATTGCGGTAAATGTTTTTTGTGAAAAGATTTCCAAAATCAATTCTTTAAAGGATTATCATATAATTTCGGAATTATACAGGATTTTTAATAGTGAATACGATTCTTCCCGTTTTGTTTCCAAGATATTGGAATTAAGGAATTGAAAAAATGTATGAAATCAGGAATGCTTTAACTCCCAGAAATTTGTAGAAAATTGGGAAATGGAGTGAAGGAATAATGGAGTGATGGAGTAATGGAATGATTGAATGATAGCGTGATGTAGTGAAACTGAAGAGAAAATTTAAATAAAATCAGTATCCAGCCCCTATGAGCTAAAGCTTCGAAAGTTGAAACAACATGTGAACAGTTAAAAACATCCAGCATCCAGTATCAAGTATCCAGTATCCAGCATCATTTCACAATAAATATTTTTCTGGTTTCGCTGTTGTTATAACTAATCAGTTTAAAGAAATACTGTGCGCTTGGCAAATCCGAAATATTGAGGCTATAGGTTGAATTATATTCAAAATCAATTTCTTGTTCATATACTTTATCGCCATAAAGTGTGAATATCTGAACTGTGATCTTA
>CAZREZ010000491.1:0-2368 GCA_964599115.1 uncultured Bacteroidales bacterium | reverse complement strand
CTTTCCTGATTCGTCATATAAAATTTTTAAATCCGATTTAGAATCAATTAATTCTTTAAGTAGAATACGATAGGCCAGCCAATGTTTTTTCCTGAGTTCTGTTTTAAAGGAATTAAAAATTTTCAAGTCTTCTTTATCAAGATTTATATTTGAAACAAGCCATTCTGCTGACTCAAAAATTTTCCAGACACCAATTAAAATATTATTGTTTATTTGTTTTTTAAAAAATATGGGCATTTTTTTGAAACTGTTAAAATATTGTAGCTAATCAGTATTAAATTAACAATGAAAATTTCTTAGTAAATAATATTATTGAATTGGGGAATAAGGGAAATAGGGGAAATACCTTTATACCCTTATTCCCCCTATACCATTTTAAAATTTATCCTCAATCCTTATAGCTCGTATGTTTGCAAAGTTAATCGTAAAATCCAGATTCAATTAAAAAATTTATAAAACTTTGCTCTTTAATAATTATTGACTAATTTTGCACCACTGAAAAATTAAAACAATTTAAAATATTTATAATGGAAAATGTAATGGTTGAAAAAAAATTAAAATACAAAATAGCAGATATTTCACTTGCAGAATTCGGAAGGAAAGAGATAGAAATTGCTGAAAAAGAAATGCCCGGATTAATGGCTATCCGTAAAAAATATACTGCAGAGAAACCCCTTAAAGGAGCAAGAATAACAGGTTCACTTCATATGACTGTTCAAACTGCTGTTTTGATTGAAACGTTAATTGCATTGGGAGCTGAAGTAAGGTGGGCAAGTTGTAATATTTTTTCAACACAGGACCATGCAGCCGCAGCTATTGCTAAAACAGGTGTTCCTGTCTTTGCATGGAAAGGTGAAACCCTAGATGAATATTGGTGGTGCACTAATCAGGCATTATCTTTCCCCGGTGGAAAAGGGCCTCATTTGGTTGTGGATGATGGAGGAGATGCAACTTTATTACTTCATAAAGGTTATCAAATTGAAAATAACCCAAAACTCCTTGAAAAAATTCCTTCAAATTCTGAGGAAAAAGCAGTTATGAATTTACTTAAGGAAATTTACGTTGAAAATCCTAAAAAATGGCATCAGGCAACAGAAGAATGGAAAGGTGTTTCCGAGGAAACAACAACCGGTAATCACAGATTATATCAAATGCAAGAAAAAGGAGAATTGTTGGTGCCTGCTATGAATGTTAACGATTCGGTTACAAAATCAAAATTTGATAATTTATACGGATGCCGTGAATCGTTGGCTGATGGTATTAAAAGAGCAACAGATGTGATGATCGCAGGTAAAGTAATTGTGATTTTGGGTTATGGCGATGTTGGAAAAGGTTGTGCCAAATCTATGAAATCATTTGGCGCCAGAGTAATTATAACCGAAATTGACCCTATATGTGCATTGCAGGCTGCAATGGAAGGATTTGAAGTTAAACCAATTGAAGACACTCTTGATGAAGGAAATATCTTTGTTACAGCTACAGGTAACAAAGACGTTATCACAGTCGACTATATGGCTCAAATGAATGACCAGTCAATTGTTTGTAATATAGGACATTTTGATAACGAAATACAAGTTGAAAAATTAGAAGCGTTACAGGGAATTAAAAAAACAAATATTAAACCACAGGTTGATAAATTTACATTTCCAGATGGGAAATCAATTTATATGCTGGCAGAGGGCCGTTTGGTTAATCTCGGATGTGCAACAGGCCATCCGTCTTTTGTAATGAGTAATTCATTTACAAATCAAACTTTAGCACAGATTGAACTTTGGAAAAATGATTATGAAATTGATGTTTACCGACTCCCGAAAAAACTTGATGAAGAAGTTGCACGCTTACATCTTGATCATATAGGTGTTAAATTAACAAAGATGACCCAGGAACAAGCCGATTATATTGGTTTTCCTGTTAACGGACCCTATAAAGCCGACCATTACAGATATTAATTGTAAACATGTAGCATTGTTCCGTCAAATGAAGTGCGATATTGTTTTAATGATTTAGTGGCCGGGCCTTCAAAAGGAGAACCATCCAATAAAAGATATTTGGATACACTACAGCTATCTACAGCAATTAAACCCGAATCATCAACACTTACCCTGCAGTCAAAATCATTTGGATAATTATATGGGGATGTCCTTTCATAAGCTTTATAATCATCCTTTGTTGCATGATAAATTATTATACCTCTGAAACCGCCGGTTACATAAGCATAATTCCCAACTATTTCTAAATTATTGTATTCAATTGATGATGGATTAATAGTAAAATTTACATAAACGTATGGAATATCTTCATCTTCATCTTTATTTTTTTTGCATCCTGCCTGGATTAATATCCCTAAACTGATAATCCCTATCAAGCT
>CAZREZ010000490.1:0-2375 GCA_964599115.1 uncultured Bacteroidales bacterium | reverse complement strand
AATTATCAAGTGGACTTTTTATTTTCTGCAAATGTCTATTTACAACATGAGTATAGATCTCTGTTGTTTTTGATGAACTATGCCCCAGCAATTCCTGTATATACCTAATATCAACTCCTGATTCGAGCAGGTGAGTTGCAAAGCTATGCCTCAATACATGCGACGAACCTTTTTTATTTACTCCGGCTTTTTTTGTGCTTTTAGCTAATACATTTCTGAAACTGCTTGCCGAATATTTTCCGCCAAATTGTCCTTCAAACAAGTATTCGGTGGGTCTTTCTTTTTTGCAGTATTCTCTTAATGTATTTAATGCTTTTTCTGACAAAATCGTGTACCTGTCTTTTCTTCCTTTTGATTGTCTGACGTGTACTTGCATAACATCTGATAAAATATCTTCCGGCTTAAGTTCAAGTAATTCGCTGATACGGAATCCCCCTGAAAACATTAACATAATCATTGCCTTATGCTTTTTGTTTTCTGTTACATTTATTATTTTTGTGATTTCTTCTCGGCTGTAATAGTTAGGTAGTTTTTTGTCTTTTTTTGGTCTGATAATTTGCTTATGGTTCATTTCTTTTTTAAGAACATCATTATAATAATACTTTACAGCATTTACCGATTGGTTTAAGGTACTTGCCGAATAAGATTTGATTTGTTGCATTCCCGAATGATATTCATTTATTTGTTCTTCTGTAAAGTCATTTATTTTTTCGATGCTGCAATTTTTATACGTATTGATAAACCTTAGTAACATGTGATAGTATATATTAATAGTATTTGTGCTTTTATTTTCTGAATACATGTTTGCAAGAAACAGATCAGGACAGCTTTTAAATCCAGTCTTCTTGTCGTATTGTTGCTCTAACAAAAGTTTTTTAATTCGTAAATCGTTTATTATTAACTTATGATGAAGGTGGATTTTAGCTATTCCCTCAAAATCAGTAATAAATTTACAAATCAGTGATTTTTTCGCATTAAAATAAAACACTTTGTATTTATTATCCCATTGCAAATAGTTAGCATGTTTTAATTCATAATATATTTGCCGGTTATATTTAAATTTGAGGGAAATAACATTAGTACCGGTATTCTTAAAAGGTATCAAAAGAATTGTTCCTGCTTTTTTTGCATACGGAAGTATCTGATTAAACGATATTGCTTTATTGATAATAATGTCATTTGCCTTTATTTGTGGTATGGCATTCAAATAATATGTGTTGATTTTTGCAATACCATTAAATAAATCTTTAATGATATTTATATTTTTCTGAGAATACTTTACACAATAGGATTTAAGCCCGGGATTAAACTGTATCCAATCATTTTTCTTAATGATATCGCTAACTCTGTTATCAGCTTTATATAGAAGTCTTACAAACTCCTGATTATTAAATTTTGTAAGATTAAGATAAATTATTGTTTTCATTTTATACTTTTTTATTGATTATATTATATTGAATGTTGAGTGTTTTTATAGCAAATATCAATATTATTTTGTAAAAATATTAATGTGTATATTTGTCATTCGTTTTATAAATATTTATAACCGTATATAACCATTTAAAATTATGGAAAATTTATGTCTTTACTGCGGAGAAAAATTAAAAGGTAGAACTGATAAACGATTTTGTGATGATCAATGTCGAAATGCATGGCATAATAGTAATCCTAATCGTTCAGAAGCTTTTGTAAAAAAAATAAATAAATTTTTGCGTAAGAATCGTTCAATCTTGCGATTTGCCAGCCCCGAAGGAAAAACAACCGTAAAAAAGGACTTTTTATTAGGTTTGGGTTTTGATTTCAATTACTTCACTAACATTTATATTACAAAGAACAAGAACAACTATCATTTCTGTTATGATTATGGGTATTTGCAACTTGAGGATGAAAAAGTTCTTATAGTCAAATGGCAAAAATATATGGAAAAAAGCCGTTAGAATATCAGGATTTATACAGCTCCGCCTTCATCAGTCACATATTTTCATACGGTTACTTAAATATTGTATTCCAATTAAATATAAAGTTACAAACAACTTTTGTATAATAAGTAAGTAAACTCCTTCTTCCAGTAAATGTGTTGCAAACGAGTGTCGCAAGGTATATGGAGTTACTGTTTTTTTAATACCAGCTTATTCCCAATCCGGATTATCTACGATTGTCATCATATTAATATAAAAAAATCCGTTACTGTTCAGCCTCATGTAAAATTGAATAAAGAACATTTGAACAGTAACAAAAACCCTTTATAAATATTTGTATTTAGGATGTACCTTTGCGGAAAACAGAAGTAAGCGACACGAAGCCCATCCATACGGACTCCTCCTGTTTTCCGCACACATAAATAAAGTTGAATATTTTAGGATATAAAATACAGA
>CAZREZ010000489.1:0-2377 GCA_964599115.1 uncultured Bacteroidales bacterium | reverse complement strand
CATTTTTTTTGACGAAACAAATAATTCGGGTCTAAATTATCAAG
Organism: uncultured Bacteroidales bacterium; assembly: GCA_964599115.1. Classification (GTDB taxonomy): domain Bacteria; phylum Bacteroidota; class Bacteroidia; order Bacteroidales; family JADFUO01; genus JADFUO01. Next base: position 2,333 of record CAZREZ010000489.1, on the reverse strand, counting down.
TTGGGTTAATAAACTAATTAGTTACAAGTTTTTTAATTCTTAACGATTTTTTTTGTAACAGAAATCAAATTATCTGAATTAGATACGGATAATAAATAAATACCTTTTTGTAACGAACGGACCGGCATTTTTATAATATGGTTTCCTTGCGATAAATTAAAATTTTCGAAATAAATAATCTGTCCTAATAAGTTGGATATGTTTAAAGATAAATTTTGTGAATTTTTTAAATTAATTTCAATATTCAAATTGTTTGTAGCAGGATTTGGAAAAACATTGCTGATTATAATATCTGGTTCGTAAAAAATATCTTCTATGCCTGTTATTTCATGGTCACATACTTCAAGGATTATATCATTTATAATTGGATGACTATCAGTAATAGTTACTGTAACAGGCAAAGTATATTTACCTGTAAATTCAGCATAAAGCTTGTATGTTCCGAAAGCAAGATAATTAAATTCAAAATATCCGTCATTTTCAGAAAAGTTAAAAGTCAGTGGATTGTTTTCATTATCAAGCAATAAAATTTCAACATCAGGTATTGGTACAACCGGATTTATTAAACTATCATCGTACCAGATAACGTTACCCCCAATTTTACCATTACCCTGATTAGTTCCATTTGCTTGTAAGAGGTGAACATCCACCGCAAAGTAACTACTGTCATATAATGATAATGTATTTGTGTTTTCCCACATCATACCATCAATAAAATAAGTAGGGATATATTCATTAAAATGTGCTGAGTTTGGTGTAAGACTGATTTTTATCAGATAATCGCCTTCCATTTTTTCGGTAAACCAAAAATATCCCAACGTATAAAAAATATTAGTGTCAATGGCAACAATATCGGTATTGTTAAAAACCCTGTATAAATAAGCTATGCCGGTATCGGCAGTACTGACTGGGTTGTTGATAGGGTAATCGCCTGCAAAAGTAAATCCTCCGAGGTTGTAATAATTGGGTGTTGTGATTTGTTTGCAAATAAAATCAACATAACCACCGGCATTTTCACAGATTATTGTCAGGCAAACTTCATAAGTGCCGCTTTCGGCATATTGATGAACAGGATTTTGTTCAAGTGAAATAGTACCATCGCCGAAATCCCATAACCATTCTGATATATTTCCAAGGGAATTATCATAAAAATAATAAAAATTTGGTGTGTTTGAAGTGGAATCTACAAGGGCAATAAAATCAGCCTGGCAAAAAGATGGAAGTGAGTCATTACAAATTATAAAATCAACAACAATAGGATTATCGAAATTAGTTACTGTAGTGTCGTGAACTATTATATTGCAATCATAAGTGTATATATTAAGAGATTCTATTGTGACACCAGTCTCAAAGATAGAATCTGAGTAATACCCGTTTATATCTGTGATAAGTATATCATTAACAACTTGATTATTTGAAAAGATATAAACCTGATGACCGGCAATTGGCTGACTTGTTTGAATATCAGTAACATGTCCGCTTACAGAAATTACATCTTGGGCATTTAATGATAAACAAAAAGCTAAGACTGATATTAAAATTAATAGTTTTTTCATTATTCATCTATTCTAATTATAAATTAAATATTAATCCTGTTCTCAAACCAATTATATACGGTCGTTTTGCTTGCGGGTTAAACCTTTTATCATAAACCGAATTAATATACTGCTTGTATGTCGGTTCTACAGATAAAATCAGTTTATTATTCAACCGGTAATTAAAACTAATCCCTGCAACAAATTGCCAGTTGGTATTGATTCGTGAAAATGTTTGATTTTCAATTGTAATTATTTTTGCTTTACTATCCGAAAAAATAGCTGCCGGTTCGTTTTCATTTAATAAAATTGAAAAAATTGCACCGCCTTTTAAATAGCAGGAAAATTTCTTGAAATCCCAGATTTTGTAACTCAAAGTTAATGGTATTTGTAAATATGTATATCGGTTAGTGGCTTTCGAAATTGCATAATGCTCAATAGAATCATAAACATTTTCTGTTTTTGTAGTTAAGATTATTGAATCAGGGTTTACAGGATCAACTGTAAATGAAACCACATTTAAATAATATCCCACGCTGTCGTATCTTTCGTAATTTATTTCATAGCCCCCGTTATCTCCGGATAATGAAACACCTATGCCACTTTGCAAAATGAATTTTGAAAAACGGTAGTTTGCACTTATTTCAAATGTATAGTCATATTTATTTGGGTTTGATTGATAAAAAATAATGCCCGGAGTAAAGTGAATCCCGAATCCAAGATTGGCTTTCTTTGCATAATCATCTTTTAAACGAATATCAGGCAAAGGCTTAAAACTATTTCTTAAGTCGAAATTTA
>CAZREZ010000488.1:0-2378 GCA_964599115.1 uncultured Bacteroidales bacterium | reverse complement strand
AGTTTTGAATATTGAGATTTCGGTCATTGAGATTTATTTGTATTTTGGTGCTTGTCATCCATACGGACAAGTTTTGTGATTTTATATATTTATTTAAACTTTGGGGCTTTATAGACTGACTTAGGGTTACCAACCTTTTGAAGGTTGGTAACCCTAAGTCAGGTTAGTAACCCTTATTTAAAGTTCATTAATTTATCAAGTTTGTCCTGCAGGATGTCGGTGTCTTCTTCAAGTTTCTGGCGGATTGCCTTTTTGGCTATATCTGTAGCTGTTTTGCTGTCATAAGCCAGGCGAACATTTGCTTCTATATTGTCTTCTCCGATTTTTTTATACATTTCCACAAGTGGTATCACCCTTCCTAATTCCTGTGCAATGACGTTTTTTGAGGCAGCAACTGTTTTTGTTACAGCAGCAGCTTCTGTAGTGCTTAACTGCTGTGTAGCTATGTTATTCTCAATCAATGCAGCTACATTGGTTGCAATAGTACCTGCAAGTTCAAGTTTTGCAGTTTCGGTTGCCTGGATTTTTGCAGCAGTCTGGGTTTCTGAGACAGAATTGCCAGTTGCCACGATATACTTTGGATAACCCTGCTCATCAGTTTCCATTTGTTTAAACCATGCACTTTCCAACTGAATATCCATTGGTAATGCTCCAATAGCTACATAATAGCCATCTTTTTTATACATCTTAGCTTCTTTTCTTGCCTTTTTCATAGACCTCTGTTTTAGTTTTTTCTCAATATCCTTAGAAGTTTGTTGAGCAAAAGCGGGTGTAAAAACAGATACTGTAAACAATGTAATTAATACTAAAATAATTTTTTTCATGATAATTTGGTTTTTAATGTTAAACATTTGATTTATTTTGTTTGTTTATTCTTTTGTACACAAAAATGATGGAATGTGACAAATATATATTAAAATGTTTTAGTTTCCCATACGAGCTAACTTCGTGTCGCAGGTTTCAGTTTGTATAAATCCGAAAAGATAAAGTTACTATTAGTACAAAAATCCAAACAACCACAATGGAATCTTGTTTCCTATCCTATATTCAATGCCATCCGCAACCACATAGGCATCTTCTATACCGGCAATTTGTTTTCTGCTTTTTTTTGATCCGCCGATTTCAAAAGTATATTTTCCATCCACCAGAAAATCACTTGTCTTTGGATATGCAACTTTGTGCTTAACATTAAGCTGGTTAAAGAAAAAAGTTTCCCGTAAGTTGCCTTTGTCAGGTGTTTCCTGTGTAAGGGCAAACATCAGGTTTGTATTTTGCAGGTAAAGTTTATCGGGCTTATTCAGATAATTAATGCCAAAAGTATCTTTTGTAAGCATCTTAACAATGCCTGCTTTTTCAAGATAAAACAAATATTTCAAAAGAGAGTCGCGACTTGTACCCGATTGTACAGCAAGTTTCTGGATATTGGGTTTATAGGGTGTAAGATGCGACAAAACGGCAAGCATCTTTTTCATTTTTAATACCGAATAGAAATCAATATGATAAATGGCAGGCATATCGCTTTCCAAAACAAGGTTTATTGTATTCATCAATCGGTTTGAGTAATTCATACCCGATTCTATAAAGAAAGGATAATAACCATATTGAAGGTATTCGTTAAAAAGTTTTAATGGTTTAATTTTTTCTAAAATTTCCCAAAAATATTCCTGTTTTACATCAAGAATCTGAACTAAGGTAAGTACATCAAAACTTATTTTATATTTCAAATTAATGAATTCCCTGAATGAAAGTCCTGGTAGATTATAGACCACAGCCCTACGACTAAGGTCATGCGAACCTTTGTAAATATCAAGTGCTGAAGAACTGGTGAAAACAATTTTTAGAGAAGGTAAATTGTCGTATATATTTTTTAGTTCCTGCGACCAATTTGGATACTTATGTACCTCATCAAGAAAAAGGTAATCACCACCCTGTTTGTAAAATTCTTCAGCAAAATATACTAATGGTGTTTCTGAAAAATAGATATCGTCCAGACTAACAAATAGAGCTTCTGAGTTTTTTGGAAGCCCGTTTTTGATATACTGAAGCATCATAGTTGTTTTTCCGCTTCCTCTTGCTCCCGAGATGCCTATCAAACGATCTTCCCAATGAATTTCATCAAGTAGAAAACGTGTAAATCTTAAGGGTGTTCTTCTTAAATGTTCCGATGATATTTGTTTTAACCTGTCCATTAGTTTAATGAATTTCCGACAAAGATAATGAATTATTACTAATATAGATGTGAAAAAATGAAATAAAATCACTAATTCATTAGTGAAATTTTTTTAGCAAATTTTTAAATTAATAATACATGCAAGATTTTATTTTCTACGTAATCCCATTTTATCACTATTGGATATCACAATTTGTGATTTCCATTT